>DAOVVL010000144.1 GCA_030637205.1 Thalassospiraceae bacterium
ACGCCTAACACCAGCGCCAGTGGCACGAAAAATATCGACCACGCAAACACGCTGATCAATCCAAAGCCCACCGCGAACATGCCCAACAGGGGTTGCTTGTCGCGGGGCGGTTGCGTTTGGGGTTGGGGGGAATGGCTGGTATCGCCTGCGTTAAAATCGGCGTCTGCGCCATCATTTGCGGACCCGGTGTTCAAGCTGGCGATGGGTTTATCAATCATGGGATTATTCTACCTCAGTTTCATAACCGACCCGAACCAAATAAAGGCCATCGGGCGGGGCGGTCTGGCCGGCGGAGCTGCGGTCGCGGGCATCAAGGGCTGCGCGCACATCGCCCGCATTCCATTTACCATCGCCCACCAGCTTTAATGTTCCGGTGATGTTGCGCATTTGGTGGTGCAAAAACGATCGCGCCCGCGCCCGGATATGAATTTCATCGCCCACGCGGGTCACGCTCAGCTCATCGAGCGTTTTCTGTGCCGACTTGGCCTGACAGCGGGTCGCGCGAAAGGTGGTGAAATCGTGGTTGCCGATCAAAACCTGGGCTGCTTCATGCATGGCTTTGGCGTCCATCGCTACCGGCAATTGCCAAACGCGACCCGCATCCAGTGCCGGTTTAGCGCGGCGGTTTAGAATTCGGTACAGGTATTCACGCGATGTGGCTGAAAACCGGGAATGGAAATCATCCGATACCTCCTCGGACGCGATGACCGAGACGGGTTCGGACTTTATGTGGTAATTCAGCGCGCCCAGAACCTTGTCTGCCTCACAGTCTTTTTCCAGATCAAAATGCGCCACCTGGCCCAGCGCATGAACCCCGGCATCGGTGCGCCCAGCCGAATAAACGGTGACAGTTTCGCCGCTGAAATCCTTGACAGCGTCCTCCACCACCTCTTGTACGGAGCGGCCATTATCCTGGCGTTGCCAGCCCACGTAGGGGCCACCATCATATTCAAGGGTAATGCGAAATCGTTTCATGGGCACCTTTGTAACCTGCCAAACCCGCTAAAGGCGATGGTTTAAAGAATATTTCGGTGAACCTGGGACATATCGTTGCCAAGCGCGGATTGGCAGCTTAAATTCAGACTATCCCACACAAAGAATATGGGAACCCTTCTAATCAATGGGAACCCACGGCGGCCCAACGGGAAGATCATGAGCATACTCACACTCGACGCCAACGACCTCGATGCCTTGCACGTCCTGCCACTTTCGATGATTCCGTTCGAAAGCAAGATGCTGCAAACGGCCAAGATGATCAAGAACGGTCGCCTGGAAACGGTGGTTGAGTTCTTTTCCGGGCCCCAGTCGGGCAGCGGCCAAATGTCCATCAACGATGCGGTCAAGGAACTGCAGGACCGGGCCGGGGGATCGCGCAAGGACGTGACGATCCTGCGCAAACTGGCGCGACTTTCATCTTATGATGTTTACAGTCTGCGCGTACTTCTGCGCGAACAGGAAATTCCGATCAATGACTTTGATGAGCTAAAGCTATCGCCAGAAAAAAGCAAAGAGCTTGGCAGCTACATGATGGAATTCACCCATCCGCTGATTATGGAAATTTACGGATCGGACGATCAGAAAATTTCAAATTTCGATGATGTCCTGAAGTTGTTCAGGAACCCCGACGTAAAAGTGGCGCGCCAGAAACTTGAACAAATGGCAGAACGCCTGGATATCGACGTGATGGAAGTTCCGCGCTTTATGGAAGATTATGGCGATATCTTTCTGTCGCTTGCTTACTACAAACAATGTCTGGCGGATATTTCGCCGGTGGTTGAAAACTTTATGCATTCGCTGAAGGAAATTCGCGGGAACTGGGAACTGAAGGGCAACCATACCCTGATGATAACGTGCGAACAGCTGGAAAAAACGTTTATCGGGTTGAACGCGCAACTGCGAAACCTGTTTGATGAGTTTGACAAGGCCAGCAAAGGTTTTTGGACCGACGTTTCGGCGGAGCGTTTCCGTGAAGTCGAAAGCATGATCGAAAGTTATCACACCACCATCGGGGCGGTGCTTTGCTCGCTTTCGGTCAAGGCGCTGGCGTGGCACAAGTTGTTTCCGAACCGCTCAAGCGGTGGACCGATCAAACGTTCGGAATTCATCATGACCGAAATGCGCCAAGGCATTGATACCATTCGCCAGATCCTGAAAGATGCGCGCACCAAAAAAACCCGGGGCGGCGTAAGATCCAAACACAAAAAATTTGGATCATCAGCGGATAAAGCGGCCCCCAAAAAAGCGGAAAAGCCCGCAGAAAATGAACCGGCGGAAGAAAGTGCCCCCGAAGCCTGATCGCGTTCAGCCCAGCACCCGGCCAACTTCCAGCGGACAACCGCGCAAGAATGCATCCGCATCCATTTCCGATTTACCCTGACGTTGCACCCGTTTGATGCGCACCGCGCCGGTGCCACACGCCACATCCAGCACCTCTTGGGCGGCCATGACCTGACCCGGTGAAGCGTCGATGGGTTGCTCAAGTACTTCCAGCGACCTAACCCGCACCCGATCGCCTTCCAGATCAAACCATGCCACGGGGTACAGGCCCCGCACCTGGGCCGATACCTGTTCGGCGGACCCCGCCCAATTGATCCGCGTTTCCGCCTTGTCGATCTTGGCCGCGTATGTGGCGTCGTTCGGGTCTTGCACGGTGGGGTTCAAGGTTCCCGCGCGGGCACCTTCAAGGGCTTGCACAACCAGACGCGCGCCCAGCTCAGCCAGTTCATCGTGCAGGGTTTCAGCGTTGCTATCGCTTTTTATCGCTACCGTGCTTGATAGCACCACCGGGCCGGTATCAAGGCCCGCTTCCATCTGCATGATGTTGACCCCGGTTTCAGTATCGCCTTGCATGATCGCGCGCTGGATCGGTGCGGCGCCACGCCAGCGCGGCAACAGCGATGCATGAATGTTGAAACACCCAAGCCCCGGCGCATCAAGCATGGCTTGCGGCAGGATCAGGCCATAGGCCACCACCACCGCCACATCGGCTTTCAGATCTACAAAGCGGGCGACGTCTTCGGGGTCTTTAAACGATGGCGGGGTAAAAACCGCAATTCCTTTTTGTTCAGCCAATTCCTGCACCGCAGATTTGCGCAGCTTCTTGCCGCGACCCGCGGGGCGCGGCGGCTGGCAATACACCGCCACCACTTCGTGCCCTGCATCGGTCACAGCGTTCAGCGCCGTCGCCGAAAAATCAGGCGTGCCCATAAACACCACTTTTAACGGAGAATTTTTTGTGGCCCCGTTCATGTGGCCACCCCCACTGCTTTTTGGCTTTTCTGTAACTTTTTCAAGATCATCTTGCGCCGGATCATTGAGATGTGATCGACAAACAAGGTGCCTTCCAGATGATCCATTTCATGCTGGATGCAAACGGATAAAATATCGTCGGCTTCCAGTTCACGAACTTCGTTTTGATGATCCAGATAGCGCACCTTTACCTGCGTCGGGCGCAAAACATCTGCGTATTGTTCGGGCAGCGACAGGCAGCCTTCTTCGCGCAGCTCTTCTTCTTCAGACGCCCAGATGATTTCCGGATTGGCCATGCGCAGCAATTGCGCGTCTTCCTCGGTTCGCGATACATCGACCACGATCACGCGCCTAAGCACGCCGACTTGCGGTGCGGCCAGACCGATGCCGTTGGCCGCGTACATGGCTTCAGCCATGTCGTCCATCAACGCCAGAACTTCGGCGTCGACCTTTTCTACCGGCTCGGCCCGTGCTTTCAGCCGGGGATCGGGGGCAATGATGATGTGCAGTCGCGCCATGCGCGGGTCTCCTGGTAATTTAGACTTTTCAGGCACTTGAGCGATTTGACATACCCGCCAGCCACGGTCAACGTCAAGGCCGCGATTGCCTCTTTGATGACAAAATAAGGTAGTCTTCTGCCAACCTCCAGCGATTGCTTAGGTTATGACCAGCCCAGCCCCGCAAACCGGAACCCTAAATGCCTGAAATTTCAACCAGACCCTTCATCCACTACCTGTTGGCGGCGATCATTATCCCGGTCTACGGCATACAGGTGTGCCCGTTTATCGACAGCTTAACCGTCGCCCAGGTCGCCGTGCCGGTGGCAGTGGCGGTGGCCATCCAGTTCGGCTTACGGCTTCTGGCGATCAAAACATTGATCCAGCCAGCTCACCTTGAAGTGCAGACCGCGCGCATGTTCAAGCTGGAAATGGCTCTGTTTACGCTAACCGCGGTGGGCCTGGGTGTTTTTAACTGGACGGCTTACGACTTTCCGCTGGAAAGCGGCCTGAAAGTTCTGGTCGGCGTCTTTGGGCTGGGCTTTTTCGCTGCTGTCGATCTGGCGTTAAAACAGGAACGTATTGTGGCGTTGCGCATTGCTGAAACAGGCGCCGACCTGAACCCCGACGCGGATGCGTATCCGCTGACCCGGCGCGTTGCATTGTTTGCCGCCGCATCTGTGTTGCTGCTGATCACCATCTTTATTTTGCTGGTGATCAAGGATCTGGACTGGATTGTTGAAGTCGGCGATACCATCCCGCTGATGGAAGCGCGCATTTCCATCATCAAGGAATTTATTTTTGTGCTGGCGGTGGTATTGCCGCACACGCTGAACATCATCGCGTCGTATTCAAAAAACCTGAAAGGCTTTCTTGCTAATGAAAACCGGGTGCTGGAAAGCGTGACATCGGGTGAACTTGGGGTGCGGGTTCCCATCAGCACACGCGATGAATTTGGCATTATGGCCAAACGCACCAACCACATGGTTGCCCAACTGCAAGACCGCATAACGGAAATTAACCTGACCCGCGACGTGACCATTCTTTCGCTGGCATCACTGGCCGAAGCGCGCGACAACGAAACCGGCCAGCATATTTTGCGCACCCAGCGTTACGTGAAGGTGTTGGGCGAACATTTGCAAAGCCACCCCGATTTCGCAGAATATTTAAGCGATGAAACGGTTGAGCTGTTGTTTAAATCGGCCCCGCTTCACGATATTGGCAAGGTCGGCATCCCCGATAACATCTTGTTGAAACCCGGCAAGCACACCATTGAAGAGTTTGAGCTGATGAAAACCCACGCCCAAATCGGCAGCGATGCACTTTTGGTGGCGGAAGAAAAAATGGGTTCCAGTTCGTTTCTCAAACTGGCCCGCGAAATTGCGCTGACCCATCACGAAAAATGGGATGGCAGCGGATACCCCAACGGGCTGAAAGGCGAAGCCATCCCCTTGTCTGGACGCCTGATGGCGGTGGCCGATGTTTATGATGCGCTGATCTCAAAGCGCGTTTACAAACCCGCGTTCCCCCACGAAAAAGCCATGGAAATCATCCGCGAAGGAGCCGCCACCCATTTTGACCCCGAAGTGGTCAAGGCGCTGGACGCCGTGGAAAGCGCATTTCGCGATATCGCGCGGTCCTTCACCGACGCGGAAGTCGAAGTCGCCTAACCCGCTCGCCTAACGTTGCAAAACCGACCCTGATCGGGCAAAGTTCGGCTCATGGAATTCATTGAAATCATATCCGCCATGGTCGTGGTTATCATTGCTGTCGTGGCGCTGGTGCTGGGATTGGCGTTTCGCAAGTCCAACGACGCGTCAGATTTGCTGGCCCAAGCACAGGCTGAAACGCAAAACCAGTCACAGACCAAAGCAATGGCCGAACTGATGGGCCAGATCAAGCTGCTCAGCGAAACCCAGTCCCAGGCGACCAGCCAGTTGGCGCGCACCATGGAAGAACGCCTCGAAGCCGTATCCAAGCGACTGGGCGATGGGCTGAACAAACATACCGAAACCACCGGCGACGCCATGAAGCAGGTCCATGAACGCCTTGCCGTGATCGACACCGCGCAAAAAAACCTGACCGATCTTTCAAGCCAGGTGGTGGAACTTCAAGATGTACTTTCCAACAAACAGGCCCGTGGCGCATTTGGCGAAGTACAACTGGAAAACC
>DAOVVL010000335.1 GCA_030637205.1 Thalassospiraceae bacterium
CCCTTTGCGGGTGATGTTGGGCCAAATCTCGGCGAATTTGGCGTTTATTTCCAGCCATTTGTCGAGATTTGCCTCGGTATCGGGCAAAATGGCCTCAGCCGGGCATTCCGGTTCGCACACACCGCAATCGATGCATTCATCAGGATTGATGACCAGCATGTTTTCGCCTTCGTAGAAACAATCCACGGGGCAGACTTCGATGCAGTCCTGATATTTGCATTTGATGCAATTTTCGATAACGACGTAGGTCATACTGATCTCCGAAATGGCAAATTATGGCGCCCTGTTTACCCGATTTGGGCGCAGGCCTCAAGAGCTTGTGTTGTTTCCAAGGCCTTCCAGCACCCTTTTTTTGGCGGCCCCGCTTTCGCGGTCTGAAATATAGATCAGGCCCGCCAGACGGCGGATCAGGTTGGATTCGTAATGGTGGACCTCACCATCGGCAAGCACCACCTGCCATAGCATTTCAATGATCTCAATGCGTTGATCGTGCTCCAGCGTGTCTTTGATGGTGCGCGCAAAGCCATACAGCTCGACCGAGCCCTCCACCGCTTGTTCGGCCTCGCTGATGAGGTCGCGGGCCTCAGCAGATGAAAGCTCAAAGCGTTCTTGCAGCAGTTTTTCAATGGTGGCGCGCTCGTCATCATCGAAATCGCCATCCATCACGGCAGCTTCAACCAGCAGCGCGCTTGCGGCCAGTTTCAAACGGTTTTCATCATTGGCGTTGTTGTCATTGCCATCGGGTTTTTGGGCAAACATGGATTTAATGCGTTTTAACATAGGTTCCTCGTTATCAGGGCCGGGGGTCAGGTTTCAAGGCGGGCTTTGGCGCGACGTTTACTGGCCGACAGGTTAAGGCCTTCGACCAATACAGAAAAGCCCATAGCGAAATAAAGATAACCCTTGGGGATATGCAATCCCATGCCGTCGGCGACCAGTGTCATGCCGACCAACAGTAAAAAGCTCATGGCCAGCATCTTCACCGTGGGGTGGCGTGAAACAAAATCAGAAAGCGGCCCCGCCGCGATTAACATAATACCGACGGCAACGATGATGGCGGTGGCCATGATGCGAACATCGTCAACCATGCCGACCGCGGTAATCACGGAATCGAGCGAGAACACGATATCGATCAGCATGATCTGGATAATGATGCCCGCCACGCTGACAGCATTTTTGGTCAACGAGCTTTCTTCATCAGCTTCTTCAATGCTGTGGTGAATTTCGCGGGTCGCCTTGGTCAACAGGAACAAGCCGCCGCCGATCAGGATCAGATCGCGCCAGGAAAATTCCTCGCCGAACACTTCAAACAGCGATGCCGTCAGGCCCGCGATCCATGCCAGCGTGAACAGCAGCAACAAACGCGTGACCAGCGCCATCGAAATGCCGACACGCCGGGCAAATGCCTGCTTTTCGCGCGGCACGCGTTCGACCAAAATGGCGATAAACACCAGATTGTCGATACCCAGTACCGCTTCCAGTGCGATCAGGGTGGCGAGGCTGACCCACACTTCGGGGTTGAGCAGAAATTCCATCGGGGGCTCTCCTATTTACGCGCACACAATTCGACCTGTGCCTTAGACTTTAAGAACCGGGCTTCAGTTTGTCGATGGCGCGCCGTTCGGCCTTGGTCGGGCGGCCTTGCCCGGGTTCGCGGTGCGCGTGGGTGTTGGCATCTTTGGCAGGGCCGGATTTCGTGGGCATTTCAGGCGACAGGTCTTCGTAAAGGGCGCGCGCCTCAACCGCCGGGCCGCGCCGGGTGCCGGTTTTGAGAATATGAATGATGCGCACATGGCCACGCTTGACGAAGGTCAGCACATTGCCGGGGTGTACCGTCACGTGTGACTTGGCGGTCAGTTCACCATCAATGCGCACCCCACCGCCGTGACAGAACTTTCCCGCCAGTGTGCGACTTTTGAAAAACCGCGCATACCACAGCCATTTATCCAGGCGAACGGTTTGTGGTTTTTCGTTCATGTTTTACTTCAGTTTTAAATGTTGAAGCTTGGCAAAAGGTGAGTCCGGATCGATCGGTTTGCTTTTTGGTTTTTGCGCAGGCTTGGTGATGGGCTTGCTTTTTGCTTTTGTCGCCTTCTTCGGCCTTTTTTGCGCCGCGGGTTTCGATTTGGGTTTTTGTTTTGTTTTCGCTTCTGTTTTGGGTTTTGTTTTGGGTCTTGCCTGGGCCTTAGGCGGGCGACGGCGCCAGTTGTGGGGCTGGAACTTGCCCTTGGCATCCGCCACAAAGCCTAAGCTTTTCAATATAGGCCCGATGTCTTGAGGCGCGCACCCGGCCAGCGACAGGAAATCTTCGCCGGCTTCGAACGCGCCCTTTTGCAGTTCCAGCTTTTTCCATGCCAGCTCAGAAATGCGTTCCAGCATGTCTGCGCGCACGAACAAGCTGCCGGCCGGCCTGAAGCCTGCGGCGCGCAACCAGCCCTCGGGCTGATGGCTTTCTTTTTTAAGCGACACACGTCCCGGCGGCGGCGGCGCCAATGGGGCCTCGCCAGCGTGCACGGCCCACAACAAAACGCTCAGCTCAACCTGGGCCGGGCGTAGAAGCGCCGGGATATAAACCAGATGGCGACCAATGCGGATGCCTAACTTGC
>DAOVVL010000132.1 GCA_030637205.1 Thalassospiraceae bacterium
GACAAAAAAGAAGACGGATGGAACGGGTTCAACGTATTGCAAACCGCCGCGTCGCGGGTCGGCGGGCTGGAAATCGGTTTCGTTCCCGATACCGATGGGTGCGATACCATTTCCATCATGGAAGGCTGTGAAAGCGGCGACATCGAAGTGCTCTATCTGTTGGGTGCCGATGAAATTGATGCCAACCGTTTGGGCAAAGCCTTTGTGATTTATCAGGGCCACCATGGCGACAATGGCGCGCATCGCGCCGATGTAATTTTGCCGGGCGCCGCGTACACGGAAAAGAACGCGACGTTTGTGAACACCGAAGGCCGTGTTCAGCAAACCCGTCTGGCGACCTTCCCGCCGGGTGAAGCGAAAGAAGACTGGGCGATCTTGCGCCGCCTTGCCGATTTCCTGAACAAGAAGCTGCCATACGAAAGCCTCTCAGACGTTCGTGAACGCATGGCTGAAATCAATGACCTGTTTGAAACGATTGATCAGATTATACCTGCCAAGTGGAGCAAGTTTGGCGGCAGCGGCGGCGATGTGAATTCCGACTGGCCGCTCAGAAGCCATGTTCGCAATTTCTATATGACCGATCCGATCTCACGCAGCTCAGAAACCATGGCGCGCTGCCTTGCTGAAATTTCCGGCGGCAAGGATGAGAGGACAGGCACCGATGGTTGATCTGTTGCTTGATATCTGGAACTACTTCTGGCCGATCATCTGGATCGTCATCAAGATTTTGGTGATCGTGGTGCCGTTGCTGGTGGCCGTGGCTTATGTAACGTACGCCGAACGCAAGGTGATCGGTTCCATGCAACTGCGCCGGGGCCCCAACGTGGTTGGCCCGCTGGGCCTTTTGCAACCGCTGGCCGATGGCGCGAAGCTGTTTTTGAAAGAAACCATCATTCCGTCAGGCGCCAACTGGGTGGTGTTCCTGCTCGCCCCGATGATTACGTTTTTCCTGTCACTGGTGGCGTGGGCGGTGATCCCGTTTGGCGAAGGTCTGGTGCTGGCCGATATCAATGTCGGAATTCTGTACCTGTTTGCGATTTCCAGCTTAGGCGTTTACGGCATCATGATGGCGGG
This sequence comes from Thalassospiraceae bacterium, assembly GCA_030637205.1. Lineage (GTDB taxonomy): Bacteria > Pseudomonadota > Alphaproteobacteria > Rhodospirillales > Magnetovibrionaceae > DAOVVL01. Next base: position 1,075 of record DAOVVL010000132.1, read on the forward strand.
GTGGGCGTCTAATTCCAAGTACGCGTTCCTGGGCGCCATGCGCTCGGCGGCACAAATGGTCAGTTACGAAGTGTCCATGGGATTTGTCATCATTACCGTGCTGCTGGTCGTTGGCTCGTTGAATTTGACCGATGTGGTCATGGCGCAAAAAGATGTGTGGTTTGTGATCCCGTTGTTGCCGATGGCGGTGATCTTCTTTATCTCGACGCTGGCCGAAACCAACCGCCATCCGTTTGATCTGCCCGAAGCCGAGGCCGAACTGGTTACGGGTTATAACGTTGAATATTCGGCGATGACGTTCGCGCTGTTCTTCCTTGGCGAATACGCCAACATGATCTTGATGTGTGGCATGACCACGATCCTGTTTTTGGGTGGCTGGTTGCCGCCGTTTGACATCGCGCCGTTTAACTGGTTGCCCGGTCCGGTATGGTTCTCGCTTAAAATTGCCGGCCTGCTGTTCATCTTTATCTGGATCAGGGCCTCGTTCCCGCGTTATCGCTACGATCAACTGATGCGCCTTGGCTGGAAAGTGTTCCTGCCCATCTCGCTGGCCGCCGTGGTTGTGGTATCGGGCTTTTTGGTAGCGTTCGATATGCTACCCAACAAGGGGGTGGGCTAAGCCATGAGCTTTATTGAACGCACCATCCGCACCGTCCTTTTGGTCGAACTTATGCAAGGCATGTGGCTGACGTTTCGCTACATGTTCCGTCCCAAAGTGACGCTCAATTATCCGTACGAAAAGGGCTATCTCAGCCCGCGCTTTCGCGCCGAACACGCGCTGCGCCGTTACGAAGGCGGCGAGGAACGCTGCATTTCATGCAAGCTGTGCGAAGCCATTTGCCCGGCCCAGGCCATCACCATCGAAGGCATGGCCCGCGAAGACGGATCACGGCGCACACTGCGCTACGACATCGACATGACAAAGTGCATCTACTGCGGCTATTGCGAAGAAGCCTGCCCGGTGGACGCCATTGTCGAAGGACCGAATTTTGAATTTGCCACCGAAAGCCGTGAAGAACTGATGTACGACAAGATGAAACTTCTCGATAACGGCTCGCGCTGGGAAGTCGAACTGGCATTGCGCCTTAATCAGGATAAAAAGTACCGCTAAGGGGGCGGCAATACAGGCATGATCGAAGCCTTGGTATTTTATATGTTTGCGCTGACCGCAATTGCGTCGGGGGTGATGGTAGTTGTATCCAGAAACCCGGTGCATTCGGTGCTGTTTCTGATCGTTGCGTTCTTTAACGCGGCGGGATTGTTCGTGCTGTTGGGCGCCGAATTCCTGGCCATGATTTTGGTCGTGGTTTACGTCGGCGCGGTCGCGGTGTTGTTCCTGTTCGTGGTCATGATGCTGGATGTCAATCAGGTTGAACTGCGTCAGGGCTTTTTGCAGTACCTGCCCATTGGCGGTGTCATCGGCGGCATCCTGACGTTCGAGTTGTTGTTCATCGTCGGCGCGTGGCAATTCCAGCCAGATGTTTCAGCCGCAATTGCCGCTGCCGCACCACCGCCCGATCAGGTCACCAATACACAGGCGCTGGGCAGCCTGATTTACACGCGCTTTGCGTATCTGTTCCAGGCGGCGGGCGCGATATTGCTGGTCGCCATGATTGGCGCCATTGCGCTGACGCACCGCAAGCGCCCCGGCGTCAAGAAACAGAAAATCGCAGACCAGATCGCGCGCGAAGATTCCATCGAGCTTAAAAAAGTCGAAACCGGGAGGGGCATCTGATGTTTACAATCGGACTTGGCCACTACCTGAGCGTCGCGGCAATTTTGTTCGCCACCGGTATTTTCGGCATCTTCCTCAATCGCAAGAACGTGATTGTCATTTTGATGTCTGTGGAACTGATGCTGCTGGCCGTCAACATCAACATGGTGGCGTTTTCAGCGCACCTTGGCGATTTGATGGGGCAGGTATTCTCGCTGTTTATTTTGACCGTTGCCGCTGCTGAAGCGGCCATCGGGCTGGCCATTTTGGTGGCGTTCTTCCGCGCACGCGGATCGATCGCCGTCGAAGACATCAATTCGATGAAGGGGTAGGGGCTAAAGAGATGATCGAAGCCATCGTATTTCTGCCCCTTGTGGGCTTTGCCCTGGTAGGCCTTCTGGCCTTCGTTGACCCCGGCACTGATACGCCTGAGGCCAAGGCAAAAAAACACAAGATCGATTTTGCATCGCAGTGGATTACATCGGGTTCATTGCTGCTTTCCATGGTGCTGTCGTGGGTGGTGTTCAACGACGTGGCGCTGGAAGGCAATGCCTACACCGTCCAGCTGATGACGTGGATACAGTCGGGCGATCTGGAACTGAACTGGGCGTTCAAGGTCGATACCCTGACCGCCGTCATGCTGGTAGTGGTGACCACGGTGTCGGCCATGGTGCATGTGTATTCCATCGGCTATATGCATCACGACCCGGACGTGCCGCGTTTTATGGCTTACCTCAGCCTGTTCACCTTTGCCATGTTGATGCTGGTAACGGCTGACAACCTGGTGCAGTTGTTCTTCGGTTGGGAAGGCGTGGGGCTGGCATCGTACCTGTTGATCGGGTTCTGGTATACCAAACCCAGTGCCAATGCCGCCGCCATCAAGGCTTTTGTGGTCAACCGCGTCGGCGACTTTGGTTTCGTGCTGGGCATATTGGCCTGCTACGTTATTTTCGATACCGTCAATCTGGACCAGATATTCGCCCGCGCCGGTGAAATGACACAGGTCAACATTTCCATATTCTCTGGCGAGTTCCATGCCATCACGGTGATTTGTCTGTTGCTGTTTATCGGCGCCATGGGCAAGTCCGCACAGTTGGGCCTGCACACGTGGCTGCCCGACGCCATGGAAGGCCCGACACCTGTTTCCGCATTGATCCACGCCGCCACCATGGTCACAGCCGGCATCTTCATGGTGGTGCGCATGTCGCCGCTGTTTGAATATTCGGATCTGGCGTTGCAAGTGGTGGCGATCGTTGGTGCCAGTACCGCCATATTCGCGGCCACCGTGGCCTGTACCCAGTTCGATATCAAACGCGTGATTGCGTATTCCACCTGTTCGCAGCTGGGTTACATGTTTTTCGCCATCGGCGTTTCGGCTTACAACGCCGCCATCTTCCACCTGATGACCCATGCGTTTTTCAAGGCGCTGCTGTTCTTAGGCGCGGGTTCGGTGATCCACGCCATGTCCGATGAACAGGACATGCGCAAGATGGGCGGCATCTGGAAATCCATCCCGGTCACCTACACCTTGATGTGGATCGGATCGCTGGCACTTGTCGGCATTTGGCCGTTTGCCGGGTTCTATTCAAAAGACATCGTGCTGGAAGCCGCATGGGCCGCGCACACTTTGGTCGGTGATTATGCCTTCTGGTTGGGCATTACGGCCGCGTTCCTGACCGCGTTCTATTCATGGCGGCTGATCATCATGTCGTTCCACGGCAGCCCGCGCGCAGATGAAACCGTGATGGCGCACGTTCACGAAAGCCCCAAGATTATGATCGCGCCCTTGTTTGTGCTGGCGTTCGGCGCATGTTTTGCAGGGCTGGTCGGTTACGGCTGGTTTGTCGGCGACGGGGCCGGGGTGTTCTGGGCTAATTCGATCCTGATCCTGCCTGAACATACCGCAATGGTCGATGCGCACCATGTGCCCATGTGGGTCAAGTACCTGCCGTTGGTCGTAGGCGTGGCGGGGATCACGCTGGCGTACGTGATGTACATGTTCGCGCCCAACCTGCCGCAAATGGTGGTCAACGCCATACGCCCGGTTCACAAGTTCGTTTTCAACAAGTGGTACTTTGACGAACTGTATGATGCGATGTTCGTTCGCCCAGCCTTCATGGCGGGCAAGGGCTTCTGGAAAACCGGTGACGGCGCCATCATTGATGGCATGGGTCCCGACGGTGTTGCGTCAACGGCGGATGATACCGCCCGGCGTGTAGCCGCACTTCAATCTGGATATCTGTATCACTACGCATTTTCGATGTTGATCGGCGTGGTGTTGATGGTTTCCTGGTATTTGTTTACGCACGCGGGGTAATGGTGAATGGCTGACTTTCCGATCCTGTCTATCCTGACGTTCCTGCCAATGGTGGGGGCCGTGTTCATCTTGATCATGCGCGGCGACGCCGAAGTGGTGGCCAACGGTGCGCGCAAGATGGCGCTGTGGACTTCGCTGATCACGTTCATTCTTTCGCTGTTCCTGTGGATCAATTTCGACCAGACCACGGCGGCGTTTCAGTTCGAAGAACGGCGCGAATGGATTCCGTCGCTCAACATCGGCTACCACTTAGGCCTTGATGGTATTTCGTTACTGTTTGTTTTGCTGACCACGTTGTTGACGCCGGTTTGTGTGCTGGCCAGTTGGGAAAGCGTCCAACGCCGCGTCAAGGAATACATGGCCGCCTTCCTGATCCTTGAAACCATGATGATCGGCATGTTCTCGGCCCTTGATCTGATGGTGTTTTACATCTTCTTCGAAGCCGTGCTGATCCCGATGTTCCTGATTATCGGGGTGTGGGGCGGACCCAACCGGGTGTATGCGTCGTTCAAGTTCTTCCTCTACACGCTGCTGGGCTCGGTGCTGATGCTGTTGGCGATTTTGGTGATGTATCTCGATGCCGGGACCACCGACATACCCGTTTTGATGACCGCGAACTTTGCCCCTGATCTGCAAAAATGGTTGTGGCTTGCGTTCTTCGCATCATTTGCCGTCAAGGTGCCCATGTGGCCGGTGCACACATGGCTGCCCGATGCCCACGTCGAAGCACCGACCGCGGGTTCGGTTATTCTGGCGGGCGTTTTGCTTAAATTTGGCGGATATGGCTTCCTGCGCTTTTCGCTGCCCATGTTCCCCGATGCGACCGTGTATTTCACGCCGTTGATCTTCAGCCTTTCCATCATTGCGGTGATTTACACATCGCTGGTGGCGCTGGTTCAGGAAGATATGAAAAAGCTGATCGCGTATTCATCCATTGCGCACATGGGCTTTGTGACCGCGGGTACGTTTACCTTGAACGTGCAGGGCGTCGAAGGCGCGATCTATCAGATGCTCAGCCACGGCGTGGTTTCAGCCGCCTTGTTCCTGATCGTTGGCGTGATTTACGACCGCATTCATTCGCGCGACATTGCCGATTACGGCGGCGTCATCCACCGCA
>DAOVVL010000260.1 GCA_030637205.1 Thalassospiraceae bacterium
GAGGCCATCCGTATTGCAAGAGACGAGTTCCTGACCCGCCTTGAAACCGTTGATCCGGTAATGCGCGCGACAATCCTTTATATGGTACAACGGGTACGCGACATGGCCGATGAGTTTATACATCGCAAGGGTGGTGCACAATGGAATAAGTGGCGCAAAGACAAATAGAAGCCGGAATTTTATAAATAACCTCGCCGACCTTTGGCATTCGGAAGAAAATAATGACATCACCTGACAGCATCACCATCCAGCGTCCCGACGACTGGCATGTTCATTTGCGTGACGGCGAAATTCTGGGTGTCGTGGCGCCGTTTACCGCCAAGCAGTTTGCGCGTGCCATTATCATGCCCAACCTGTCCAGCCCCGTTACAACGTCAGCTGACGCCAGTGCGTATCGTGACCGGGTTAAGGCTGCGTGTGGATCAGCAGATTTCACACCGCTGATGACCGCTTACCTGACCGACACCACCGATCCGCATGATCTGGCGGCGGGGTTTGCTGATGGCGTGCTGACTGCCGCCAAACTGTATCCGGCAGGGGCCACCACCAATTCCGAAAGCGGGGTTACGGACATTTCCAAAATCGAGGCGGTAATCGAAAAGATGGAAGAAATTTCCATGCCATTGTTGGTGCATGGCGAAGTCACCGACCCGGATGTTGATATCTTTGATCGCGAGGCGGTTTTTATTGATCGGGTGTTGCAGCCATTGCTGGACCGCCATCCGGGCCTGAAGGTCGTGTTCGAACACATCACTACCCAACCTGCGGTGCAGTTTGTGCGCGCCACCGGGCCGAAACTGGGTGCCACCATTACGCCCCACCACCTGATGATCAATCGCAGTGACATGTTCAAGGGCGGCATCCGCCCGCACCTGTATTGCCTGCCGGTGGCCAAGCGCGAACAGCACCGACTGGCGCTTCGCGAAGCGGCGACTTCGGGGGAGGCCAATTTCTTTCTCGGCACCGATACCGCACCGCACACGGTTGCGGCCAAGGAAAGTGCCTGTGGCTGTGCGGGCATTTTCTCAAGCCCCGCCGCGCTGGAACTTTATACACAGGTGTTTGATGAAGAAGGCGCGCTCGACAAACTGGAAGCCTTTGCCAGCCTGAACGGGGCGGCGTTTTACGGGCTTTCGCCCAATGCAGATACGGTGACGCTGGAACGCAAAACCTGGCGGGTGCCCGAAACGGTTTCGGTGGGCGATGATGCGCTTAAGCCGTTTATGGGCGGTGAAGAAATTTCGTGGAAGCTGGCTGGCTAGATTTTAACCGCCATCAGATGGCGATTGAAGCGTTTTTCAATTATCTTGAACGCCCGCGTGACCACAAAAGCCATGGCTAAATACACAATGCCCGCCACCACCAGAAACTCTGTCTGCATATAGGTTCGCGCAATCACCGTCTGGGTCATGCCGGTCAGGTCCAACAGCGTGATGGTGCTGGCCAGCGCCGATCCCTTCAACATCAGGATAATTTCGTTGCCATATGCCGGAATGGCAATGCGGATGGCTTGGGGAAATACCACTTTGATAAAGATTTGAACCGGGCTAAGGCCAAAGCTTTTGGCGGCTTCAACCTGGCCCTTAGGCACCGCCTGGATGGCACCGCGCAGAATTTCAGCCGTATATGCCCCGGTGTTTAGGGCAAACGCAATGATTGCGCACCAGTAGGCTTCACGCAAAACCTCCCATGCGATGCTTTCGCGCACCGCTTCAAACTGGCTGAGGCCGTAATAGATCAGGAAGATCTGTACCAGCAGCGGCGTTCCGCGAAAAAAGAAGATGTAGCCATACGCCGACCATTTCAAAAATGGATTGTCTGAAAGCCGCGCCAGCGCCACCGGGATGGCCAGAACCGCACCGATAAACAGCGCCAGTGCCACCAGCTCAAGCGTGGTGGCAGCACCATCAAGGATGCGCGGCAGGTATTTCCAGATGGTGGTAAAATCAATCATCCGCCCACCTCATCAAAGCCGCGGTTAGCGCGCTTTTCTGCCGCATGCAAGACCCGCATGGTGATGATGGTGAGAAGTAAGTAGATCATGGCGGCGGTGAAATAGAACGTGAATGGCTCTTTGGTAAAGCCCACCGCAAATTTGGTCTGACGCATCAGTTCTTCCAAACCGATGATCGAAACCAGCGAAGTATCCTTCAGCAGCACCAAAAACAAATTGCCAAGCCCCGGCAGCGCAATGCGCCACAACTGGGGCATGGTCACGCGGCGAAACACATTCCAGCGGTGCATCCCCAGCGCGCGCGCGGCTTCGCCCTGGCCCGCCGGAATGGCCAGAAAGGCGCCGCGAAAAACTTCTGTGGAATACGCACCGAACGTCAAGCCCAACGCTACCACGCCGGACATATAGGGGCTGACCTCAACAAATGTGTCGTCGCCAAACCAGGCCGAGATCGCGGTCAAGATGCTGCTTGATCCGAAATAAATAATCAGCACTACCAGCAATTCAGGCAGGCCCCGAATGACGGTGGTATAGGTTTCGGCAATGGCGCGGGCAATGATTGAGTTCGATAACTTGGCCACCGCACCCGAAAGGCCCAGGAACAGGCCCAGCACCAGCGCGCCAGCGGCCACGCGCAGCGTCATCACCGCCCCGAAAAAAAGTTGATCGCCAAATCCCTGTAAATCAATCATGGCTTATCTGTAAAATGAAAAACCCGCCCCGGAAGACGTCAGTCATCCAGTGCGGGTTTCATCAATTTTCCAAGTATTGGTTAGTAAATATCAACGGCGAAATATTTGTCGTTGATATTTTTGTAAGTGCCGTTGGCGCGAATGGCGGCAATGGCTTTGTTGAGCTTACCCTTCAGGCCATCACCTTTGCGAACCGCAATGCCGATCTTGTCGCCGATGTCGATGGCATCGCCCGAGATGGCATAGCCCTTACCGGCAGCTGAACCAACCCAGTCTGCGCTGGGCAGGGTATCGGCCAAAATGGCGTCGATACGGCCAGCGGCCAGATCAAGCCACGCATTTTCCTGCGTGTCATAAAGTTTGATGTTGGCACCGGAATTACTGTCTTCCAGATGTTGCGAGCTGATGGTTGCACGCTGCGCGCCCACGTTTTTGCCTTTGAGGTTGCTGAACATGACGCCGCTGCCAGCCTTGGTCACCACCGCAAGTGTGTTTGAATAGTAGCGATCAGTGAAATCGACAGCTTTCAGGCGTTCTGCGGTGATGGACATGGACGCCACAATGGCATCGTACTTGCGCTGTTGCAGGCCGGTGATGATGGTATCCCAGTCATTTTTAACGAACGTGCAATCAGCTTTCATTTCAGCGCACAATGCTTTGGCGATGTCGACATCAAAGCCGACTAGATTACCACTGGCATCTACCTGGTTGAACGGGGGGTAAGCGCCTTCGGTCCCGATACGAACTTTTTCAGCCGCATTTGCGACGCTTGATAACGCCACAGCTGCAACAGCAGCAATGAACAATGATTTGAACATCATGGTGATCCTCCCAGAACCCGTTTTTTATATTTAACAGGTGGAGGCTACGCCCGTTTTTTGAATATCACAAGCCATTGGCGTAAATGGAAAACAGGCCTGATGTATGGCGCAGGAATGGGCGGAATCCAGCCCCTGCCTATGGACAGGACACCCCAGACAACATAAAAGTAAGGCCACATTGCCCCCGAGGATGAAGGATAGAAATCGTGGAA
>DAOVVL010000023.1 GCA_030637205.1 Thalassospiraceae bacterium
ACACGCCGCGATCACCAACTGGGCGATCCTAGTTTCCAGCATCTTCAATTCTTCAAGAACCGTTATGGTAATGACGACTGCGGTCGCGGTCATCGTCAGGCCGACAAACGCAGCTTGTGGCAAGGTCAAGCCAAACCATAAGGCCACCCCAAGGGATACTGAAAACGGCACGATGGCCCCAACGATCGCTATGCCAAAGGCGTGCTTAGCAGCATCGAAGAACTTGCCGGCGTCCGTTTTAACCCCGGCATGCAACATAATGAAGAAGATGCCCATTTCGGCTAGGATCGTGATGATCTCGCTCGGGCTCACCCAACCCAATACGGCAGGCCCTAAAATCACCCCCATGGTCAACTCGCCCATGATGATGGGAATGCCGATCCAGCGCAGCATCATGGCTGCGGTCCACGCAACGACCATCAATATCAGAAGATGAAGAAAAACAGGTTCCACGCGCGATCACCTATTAGTCGAGACTGTTATCGGGCTGGCAGCTTCTTCAAATTGATACCATGCTTTACCGTTTGCACCAATTTACAACGTCAAACGCTTCGTCAAACTGGCGAACAAAAAACGGCCCCTCGGTTAAGAGAGGCCGCCCCAAATTCATGCAAAACAGACATTCGCGCAGTCAGTTCGGAAAATCTCCTTTTGACCCAAAGCGGACATTCTGGCCATCCCGCCGGTCGCCGAGTTTACGCCGGTTGTGATCTTCGGCCATACCGGGATTGTTCTCTTCAAGCCACTGAAGAAGTACCTGCAAAACCCGTCATTACCATTTATAATTTCCCCTTCTGCAAATCGCTGATGATAGGAGTGTCCCCATGCGTATCCTGAACATTGCCGCCATATTAGTGATCGTAACCGCCACCGGGGTCCGAGCCGAGACCTTCCCAGTGATCACGGACCAGACCGTGCTGAGCGAATGCGGCGATTGCCACATGGCCTTCCCGCCGGAAACCCTGCCCAAGGCCTTGTGGCAAAAGATCATCCGCAACTTGTCCGACCACTTTGGCGAAGACGCCAGCATCGACGACGCCACGGTCGCAGTGATTTTAGACTATCACGTCAAGAACGCGTCCGACGTCAGTCAAACGCGCGCCGCCAAAGTCAAATGGCGGACCACCCGCCCCGTCACCCGCATCCTCGACGCGCCGCGCTTTATCGACAAGCACCGAGGCTGTGATGCCGCCTTTAAGAACCCGCAGGTCAAAAGCCCGAGCAACTGCCTGGCTTGCCATCCGGATATGCAAAGAACCGGCAGCACCAAAGAGAACCTGTCGTTCCTGCCCGCCAGCGTGCGCCGCCAATGCGGTGACTGAAACGGCTGAAACTCATAAATTGAGCCGTTCCGTCCGGTTAAGAAAGGCCCTTCTGACTGATCTCAGGGGGGCCTCTTTCTTTGTCCGCTTCTGGCTATAAGCGGACGTTTAAAGACCACGCTAAATAGCCTCTATCAAGTTGATCACACATATCTGGTTATAGTTACCTGCCCACACAAAAAAACGGCCCCTCAGTTAAGAGAGGCCGCCCCAAATTCATGCAAAACAGACATTCGCGCAGTCAGTTCGGAATGTCTCCTTTTGACCCTTAGCAGGCGCTGCGATTTCAGAGCTTCATCAGCAGGACGGAGCCGCCTTAGTAGGTATCGAAACCCAACGCATTCTACTTCGTCAATATTATATGGTGCTTTGGTCTAGCCAGCGCATTAGGCGGGTAGAGGCGAGGTAGCAATCGTTGGCGATGTGGGCTGCTTTTTGTCTTTGCGTTTCACAGGTGTGCAATAACTTTGCGTTCAGGCAATTCGCGCACTTATCCACCTCCGGTGGCTTACCATCTTGGCAGAGTTCCAAACACCGTCCGGTGTTAGACATTAAGCTGTGCCAGTCTTGGACGGCCTCGGACGCTCTGCCATCTTCAATGTGGGTTAATAACTTCTGCAAAATATTTATCTGAGCCTTAACCCTTACCATGCTTCCCCCATTAGTGTTCCCAAATCGGCTTTTTATGGGGAAGATCAACGACCTATCCCCACCTAGGGGTTTTTACAACTATGAGACTTTCTGTGTATCCCCCATTTGGGGGTATGCCCGGATATGCACGTAAATATAGTTTTAATATATAGACGGAACAGGGCTTAAAAGGGGCTCAAGGGGGATCCACATGAATGACATTGTTAAACACACGCTTAAGCTGGCTGGATACGCCTTCATCATCGTGGGCGTATTTCTGGTTAACTTCAGAGATCAGGTGATCCATTTTTTCGGTATGTAACCCACTCGAAGGAATGAATTTATAGATTGCATTAAATGCAACACATGCAAACCAATCGATCCACAACGGAGATTGGGTAAAAAAGGCAATGGGGAGCAATCGGTGAACCACGTACTGCAGCAAGCGGACACGCAGGCAGGCACCATGCCTGCGCGTAAACGTGTGTTTATGGTGGATGCCAATCCGAACCGGGCCTCTAAACTGAATGTTGTTTTGAATAAACTCTATAGCGTCCACACCTTTTCCGATGGTGGCGCGGCGTTGGAGGCCATGGAAAAAGAACCGCCACATTTGGTTCTCATAGACGAGACCACCCTGTCCACGCGCGGGCAAGGCATTTACAAAACCAAGGTTCGCGACCGGTTTCATAAGTTTATTCCGTTCATAATCTTGTCCAATAACATGGAAGGCCCACTGGTGGTCAAGGATAGAGATGGAGCGCCGGACCACTACCTGAAGCGACCAATCAACGCCAACGGCCTGCTTGAGCAGATTTCATCTTCGCTGAGCTATTCTGTTGAGCGATCATGGGCCAAGTTGCCCAAGCGGGCACAACAAACTCTCAAAAGCACGATACAGGACTTCAATAAGATTGCAGATGCCATCGCATCCGGACAGCCGCTGGACGTTAAAGCCACTCACAATAGCTGCCGCCCCTTGGTTGAATGTGTTCAATCCGATGAATACAAGATCGTGCTGGATGGTGTGCGTAACCATCACAATTACACCTATGTGCATTCGCTCCGGGTGGCAACGTATCTTACCGTGTTTGGGAATGCTGTTGGCATGAAAGAAAATCAAATGCAGATATTGTCCGCTGGCGGCCTTTTACATGACGTGGGCAAGATGGCCACGCCACAAGATATCCTCAATAAACCGGACAAACTAACCGAGGAGGAATGGATAATCATGAAAGGCCATGTTGATCATTCCAAGGACATTCTCGGCACCATGCCAGATGTAAATGAGAGCATCCGCGTCATAGCCGAGCAGCATCATGAAAAAATTGACGGTACGGGTTACCCATTAGGTCTCAAAGGTAATCAACTTAACGAGCTTGCTCGCATGGCAGCCATTGTTGATATATTTGTTGCTCTAACAGATGAGCGTTCTTACAAACCGGCCTTTTCTGAGGATAAGGCGTTCTCCATCATGGAGACCATGGGGACGGAGCTGGATCAGTACTTGGTTAAATCCTTCCGTGAGATGGTTGCCAACTAATTCTGTGAGCATCCAATACCCTCTAGCAGCAACATATGACGGTAAGCTAAAAGCATTTTCATATGTCCGCTTGTGGCTATAAGCGGACGTTTAAAGACCACGCTAAATAGCCTCTATCAAGTTGATCACACCTATCTGGTTTATACTTACCTGCCCACACAAAAAAACGGCCCCCCGGTTAAGAGAGGCCGCTTTTAGTAGCTGGCAGGAAGCTGGGTCTAATTAATTAACTTTCGCATCCAGCTCGCCGGCGGCGTACTTCGCGAACATGACTTCGAGTGAGCTCACCTTGATGTCCGGTGCATGTCCCGCAGAACCAAACGCTTCGTAGCGGTTCTTGCAGATGTCGGTCATGCCCTTGGTCGCTTCGGCAAGGAACTTGCGCGGATCGAAGTTTGCCGGGTTGTCGTGCAGATGACGGCGAACCGATCCGGTGGACGCCATGCGCAGGTCGGTATCAATGTTGACCTTGCGCACGCCCGATTTAATGCCTTCGACGGTTTCTTCGGTGGGCACGCCATAGGTCTGTGCCATGTCGCCGCCGTAATCATTGATGATCTTCAACCAGTCCTGCGGGACCGAGCTGGAACCGTGCATCACCAAATGCACCGACGGGATGCGGGCATTGATTTCTTTCACCCGGTCAATGCGCAGAACTTTTCCGGTGGGTTCTTTGGTGAATTTGTACGCACCGTGCGACGTGCCGATGGCGATGGCCAGCGCATCGACGTTGGTCTTCTTCACGAAATCTGCGGCTTCGTCGGGGTCGGTCAGCATCTGGTCCATTTCCAGCTTGCCTTCGGCGCCCTGTCCGTCTTCTTCACCCGCTTCGCCGGTTTCAAGCGAACCCAAACAACCCAGTTCGCCTTCAACCGAAACGCCGCACGCATGCGCCATGTCAACAACCTGTCGCGTAGTGGCAACGTTGTATTCATAAGATGACGGCGTTTTGCCATCTGATTCCAACGAGCCGTCCATCATCACCGAGCTAAAGCCCGACTGGATGGAACGCTGGCAAACATCTGGGCTTGCACCGTGATCCTGGTGCATGCAAATCGGAATATGCGGATAGGCTTCCACGGCGGCCAAAATCAGGTGACGCAGAAAAACTTCACCCGCGTAACCGCGCGCCCCGGCGGAACCCTGCAAAATCACCGGGCTGTCCACGGCGTCGGCCGCGATCATGATGGCTTTGACCTGTTCCATGTTGTTGACGTTGAACGCAGGCAGACCGTAATTGTTTTCTGCTGCGTGATCGAGAAGCTGACGCAATGATACGAGAGCCATGTGTTTTCCTCCCTCAGGGCTTATTGATTAAGCCGGTTGTGTCTGATTATAGCCGTGCTTTTGCTTGGGCAACCACGTTTTCTGCTGTGATCCCGAAATGCTTGTAAAGGTCCGTCGCCGGGGCCGAAGCACCGAACGAATTCATGCCGACAAATCCGCCTTTAATCCCAATGTATTTGTCCCAGCCAAAGCGCATCGCGGCTTCAATGCCGACCCGGATCGAGCCTTCGCCCATGACCGATTTCTGATAAGCATCGTCTTGTTGGTCGAACAATTCCCAGCACGGCATGGAAACCACCGCGGTGGGAATGCCGTCTGCCTGCAACATATCGCGAGCTTGCGCGGCAATTTCAACCTCCGATCCGGTGGCCAACAAGGTGACCTTGCGGTCCCCGCCTTCAGCGTCGTGCAAAACGTAGGCGCCTTTGGCCGAAAGATTTTCAGCCGTGTGCGTGGTGCGTTGCGGGGCCAGACCCTGGCGCGTCAAAATCATGCCGGTCGGCGTGGTTTCAGATTGCAACGCAACTTCCCAACATTCGGCCGTTTCAACCACGTCACACGGACGCATGGTGTTGAAGTTGGGCATGGCGCGCAGCATCGCCAGTGTTTCCACCGGTTGGTGTGTGGGGCCATCTTCGCCCAGCCCGATGGAATCGTGGGTCAGAACATAAACCACGCGCTTGCCCATCAATGCCGATAAACGAATGCCGCCCATCATGTAATTGGCGAACACCGCAAAGGTGCCGGAGTAAGGAATAAATCCGCCATGAAGAACCAACCCGTTCATCACCGCACTCATGGCATGTTCGCGCACACCATAGTGAATGTAACGCCCCGTGAAATCGGTGTTGAGGATCGACGCGGTGGACGGGGTTTTGGTGTTGACCGAGCCTGTCAAATCAGCCGAGCCGCCAATCATTTCAGGAATAGCCGCGGTCAGCACTTCGAGAACCTTGCCCGATGCCTGACGGGTCGCGAGCTTGGGTGCTTCTTCGGCCATTTTCTTTTTGAAATCCGCAAGTGCGCCCTGCCAGTCTGCGGGCAGTGTGCCGTCCATGGTGCGGGTGAACTCAGCTTTATCAGATGACGCGTTCAGGCGCCCTTCCCATACTTCGCGGGCGGCGGAATTTTTGGCCATGGCCGAACGCCATGCCTCAAGCACGTTTTCCGGCACCACGAACGCATCATGATGCCAGCCGAGGCCTTCGCGCATGCCCTTGATTTCGTCCACGCCCAACGGTGCGCCGTGGGTGTCGTGGGTGCCGGCCTTGGTCGGCGCGCCATAACCGATGGTGGTTTTACACGCGATCAGCGATGGCTTGTCCGATGCCTTGGCTTTTTTGATGGCGGCTTCGATAGCGGCGGGATCGTGACCGTCGATCGTTTGTGTATCCCAGTTGGACGCTTCAAAGCGCGCGCACTGGTCATCGCCCAGCGTCAGGTTGGTATTGCCATCAATACAAATTTCGTTGTCATCCCACATCACGATCAGCTTGCTCAGCTTCAAATGGCCGGCCATGGAAATGGCCTCCTGGGAAATGCCTTCCATCAGGCAGCCATCACCGGCAATGGTGTAGGTGTGGTGATCGACAAGGTCGTCGCCGTAACGCGCGTTCATCATCTTTTCAGCCATCGCCATGCCGACCGCGGTGGTGATGCCCTGGCCCAGCGGGCCGGTGGTGGTTTCCACGCCGTCAACGTGGCCATATTCGGGGTGGCCTGCGGTTTTGGAACCCATCTGGCGAAAGTTCTTGATGTCATCAATAGACACATCGTCAACGCCTGAGAGATACAGCAGCGAATACATCAGCATCGAGCCATGACCGGCAGACAGAACAAAGCGATCACGATCGGCCCATTGGGTGGCCTTGGGATCGAACTTCATGAACTTGGTGTAAAGCACCGTGGCAACATCGGCCATGCCCATCGGCATGCCGGGGTGGCCGGAACTGGCCGCCTGAACCGCATCTACGGAAAGAAAGCGGATGGCGTTTGCCATTTCGTTATGTGTTGCAGTCATAAATCTTCTCCCTGGGTTTTCAAAAATTGAAAAATTTACAAATCATACCGCATGGTGACCAATGGCAGCCTTGACCATGTGATAGGTGATTAACAGTTCCGACAAAGCCAGCGGGTGGCTCATCGACAGGTGGTTATCGGCATCGCGGAAACGGCCAATGTTTTCGCGTAGGTGTTGGGCTTCGGGAATCAGGTTCCACAAAAGGTCTTCGACCTCGCTGGCCCATTTATCTGAAATGTTGCCGGCAATTTCCAGAACGTCCACCGGCTTGCCGTCTTCATCGCGCGCCAGTTCCAGACGGAATCCCTTGGCAGCCGCGCCGGCATCGAGCAGCGGCGTAAGATCGGGGTGGGGCAACGTCGGGCGTAGCGAATGGCGCACGTTTAAGTGCGCGCCGGTTTCGCTGTGGTTGGCACCGGGCGGGTTAAACGACACCACCATGTCGGCAAAGGTGCGTTGCGGCTGGATAAAAGTTTCGCTGTCTTCGCGGCGTTTTTCGAGAATTTCATGCACGCGTTCAACGGAATAACCGCGCACTTTGGTATCGCGCTGGATTTTCCATTTGGTGCGCAGGTTTTCATCGGGCTCCAGGAATATTTTAACGTCATACGCATCGCGCATGGAACGGGTCGCATAACCCAACAAGCCTTCTAAGATGACGTATTCGCGCGGCTCAACATGCTGGCACGGGCCGAACGTTCCCGAACCGTGATCGTACGAAGGCTTGAGGATCGACTGGCCTTCGCGCAACAGGCCGATGTGCTGTTCCAGAATATCAATGTGATTGGATTCGGCGTTCAGTGCGGTGATGCTACCCCTTGCGCGATCGGCGCGATTGATGCGGTGGTAATCATCGGTGCAGATGCACACAACTTTTTCAGGGCCAAGGATGGCTGCGATGCCGTCGGCAACGGTGCTTTTGCCGGATGCGGAATCCCCGACAATGCCCAATAAAACCGGTCGCTTGATACGCTTGAACGGCATGAACTAAAACTTTCCCCTGTTTACAGCTATGGCCCCTGCTGACCACCCTGGGGCGCGATTGCGGCAAAATGCCGGGGTGCGCAGGCGTTTGGGTGGGGTTTGTGCCCCCTAATAAACTCCGCTAGCGGATTTGACAGAACACCCTCTAGGGGGGCGGGAGCATTTCTTATGGGTGGGGTGCGGCCCACCCCTTTGAAGGGGTCGCAAAAATCGCAAACCTTCGCCCTTAGAGCGTTGTTATATTGGAATTATTTCAGGCGACCCCACTGGTGTTGAGATAACACGCCACGGCCTGTGCACGATTTTTTACATCCAGCTTGCCGTAAAGGTTTTTCAGATGAAATTTCACGGTATTGAGCGATATGGAAAGGTCGCCTGCGATCTGGCGGTTGGTGCGCCCGCGCGACAATGATGCCAGCAATTCCTGTTCACGCGCGGTGAGGCCGGAAAACGGGTCCGAACCGGAACGGCTCATGTCCATAAACGGAAATACCATGCGCCCTTCCGATACCGCCTGAACGGTATCGAGTAAAACCGTCGGCTGGTCGCTTTTGGAACAGAATCCGGCGCCACCCAAACGCATCACCTGACGCGGAATATCGGGCGCACCGTTGCCGGTAAAGACGATCAGGCGCGGCGCATCTTTGTCTTTTTGCAGGGACTGCAACACACCCTGGCCGTTCAAATACGGCATGTTCCAGCCAATAATGCCGACTTCAAACTGCAGGCGTTCCACGGCTTCCAAAAAGCGTTCCCCGTCAGCTGCGGTGGCAACCAGATTAAAGCGATCATCGCGATCAAATATCTGGACCAGCCCGCCCAGGATCAACGGCGACTTGTCGGCAATGACCACATCAATGGTGGATTTGGCTTGAGGGGGCGTGGTTGGCAAAGGATCAGGTTCCTCAACAGTTGCGAAATTGCGCTCAGCGTGTCGCCAAAGGTCTGGCGACAGCGGATCTGGATCACGGGCGGGAGGTCCTGCTTCGTCCCACCCGGCGTGTGTTTTGAGGGGCTTAAACGAATTTGCGCACCCCCAAACGGGTAGGATTTCACTGATATACCCCCTCACGCGCAAAAATGCAAAGCCTCAATGCAACGGTGTGCGTCGGGGTTCGCCGGGCGCGAATGGACCTTGCGGCGCTTCTACACCTACCCTTTTGACATTTTTATGTATTGCGAACTTTGGGTGTGTTTTATGGCGCATACACACATACGGTATATGTTATTGAAAACTAATAGATATTTGCACTGTTTACCCTGACCCTATCGCTGCAAAAGGTTGTTATTTTCTACAGCATATTTAGTGTGGTAATAACAATATGGATGGCGAGTTCAAACAGAACAGCCCTAAGGGAGGGACTAAGGAGAATGACAATGAATGTGAAACTGGGAATAGCAGCAGCGGTGAGCGCCGTGTTTATAAGTGCTCAGGCATCAACCGCATTTGCTGAAAACCTGAATGCCGATCTGTTGGTTTCCAACTGTGTGGTTTGTCACGGTGACGATGGCATAAGCGTAGGTTCGACGCCTTCCATCGACGGTATCGCCAAGGACAGACTTGTTGCCATGCTCCAGAGTTTCAAGGATGGCAGCCGCAGCGGAACCATTATGACACGCATCGCCCCCGGCTACAGCGATGCCCAACTCGAAGTAATCGCTGGCGCGTTGGCCGGAAATTAAGGGGAGGATGCAATGACTATAAAAACAACTCGTCGTGAATTTATGAAAGTTGCCGGTGCCGCGGGTGCGGTAACGGCGTTTGCGGTTACCGGCTGTGCCAGTGGCCCATCCGGATCAGGTCCGCGTGTCGTCGTCGTTGGCGGCGGTTTTGGCGGTGCAACCGCAGCACGTTATGTGAAAAAGTTCGGTCCCGACTTTCGCGTTACCATGATCGAACCCAAATCAAGTTACGTCACCTGCCCGTTCTCCAATGCATACCTCGGCGGCATCGTCGATCTTGCAACGATTACCCACAACTATAGTGGCATCAGCGCCATGGGTGTGGATGTCAGGCAAGATACGGTTATGAGCCTGGATGCAGAAGCCCAAACGGTTACTCTTTGGTCGGGTGCCGTGATTGAATACGACCGCCTGATCGTTTCACCGGGTATCGATTTCAAGTGGACCATACCGGGTTATGATGAGACGTCCAGCGAGCTGGCACCGCATGCGTGGCAAGCGGGTGGCCAGACGGTCACACTGAGAAAGCAGCTTGAAGAAATGGACGACGGCGGTACCGTTATTATTGCACCGCCGGGCAATCCGTTCCGCTGCCCACCGGGACCGTACGAACGTGCATCAATGATCGCGCATTATCTTAAAACCAACAAACCTAAATCCAAGGTTTTGATTCTTGACCGCAAGGACAAGTTTTCAAAACAAGGTGCGTTCATGGAAGGTTGGAAAAAGAACTATGCCGATTACATCGAATGGGTCCCGGCAACAGAAGTCGGCACCATCACCAACATTGATGTAAATACCAAAACGCTGGCAACCGAAATGGACACCCACAAGGCCGACGTTCTGAACTTCATCCCCAACCAGAAAGCCGGTGCGATTGCACACAAGATGGGCTTGACGGATGGCGACTGGTGCCCGGTGGATCTGTTGACGTTTGAATCGAAAGTTATCCCCGGTGTTCATGTCATCGGTGATGCTGCCGTGGTTACCGGTATGCCTAAATCTGGCAATGCTGCGAACTCGGAAGCCAAGATTTGTGCTTCAGCGGTGGTTCAGTTGCTTTCGGGTGCAACCGAAGTGGCATCCGCCATATCATCGAATACATGTTATTCGCTGGTAACGCCGGATTACGGCATTTCGGTTACCGCCGTTTGGCAAGGCACAGCCGAGAAATATGCCAAAACCTCTGGTGGGGTCAGCCCCGCCGACCAGTCCGATGGTTTTAGGGCAAACGAAGCCAAGTACGCACACGGCTGGTATGCCAACATTACGGCTGATGTGTTCGGTTAACGCTTAAACTTTTACTTAAACTACAATAACACTTATGGGGGTCGCTTCGGCGGCCCCCGTTTTTGCTTCCCTGCCCGCCCGATTTTCAGAAACTTGCAATTTCTGGGCGCATGGAACAGGCTGTAGAAAATCATTTTAGCTATAAGCAGGAGACTAAATTGATACGTTTAATCCTCGCCATCGTGCTGCCGTGGTTACAGTTTTTCACCATTGGCAAACCTATTTCCGGAATCATATGCCTGATCTTGCAGCTAACCTTGATCGGCTGGATTCCCGCCGCCATCTGGTCTGTGTATTCGTTAAGCCAGTACAAGACCGACAAAAAAATCAAAGCCGCCACCGGCAACTGAACTGACGGAGTCCTCAATGGCCAAGTTTGCGCTTTCCAATTACCGGGTGCCTGTACTGAAACTGATCGTGGTCTCGCTTTTGATCGGCATGGTGCTGGCGTTTTTTGATGCCAAGCCCGAAGAACTGCTGGCCAGCCTCGGCGAAACCGTGCAATCCAATTTCAGGGTATTGGTGTCAATGGTGGAATGGATGGTGCCCTATATTCTGTTGGGCGCGGTGGTGGTCATTCCCATCTGGGTTATCATATTGGTGTGGCGAATGGTGCGCGACAAAACTTCGCGCGACTGAGCTGCCCCTTCAGTTCATTAAACCGCACACAAAAAAAGCCGCGACAGGTTTCCCCGTCGCGGCTTTGTTATGGCTCGGCTTAAAAGTCAGCGTTTCTTCTTGGCGGTTTTCTTTTTTGCAGCCCTCTTTTTCGCGGACTTGGTAGCGGCTTTGGTTATTGTTTTTCTTGTTTTTCTGGTTTCTCTTGTCCCACTGATCATCTTCTGAAAGATCGGTGTCAAAATCAATTCAATGGCAAAGCCCATTTTTGCGCCCGGAACCACAATGGTGTTTCTGCGCGACATGAACGAATTCTGGATCATCTGCAAAAGGAACGGGAAGTCCACGCCACCGGGAATTTCTTCCGGCTTTCTGAAACGAATGACCACGACGCTTTCATCAGGGCTGGGAATATCGCGCGCGATAATCGGATCGGACGTATCGACCACCGCAACGCGCTGGAAGTTGATGTCGGAATATTTGAATTGCGGCACGATGTAGTGAACGTAATCGTGCATGCGGCGCAAGATGGTATCCATCACGGCTTCTTCGCTATAGCCGCGCGCGCTGGTATCGCGATGGATTTTCTGAATCCATTCCAGGTTAATCACCGGTACAACACCAATGTTCAAATCGGCGAATTTCGGCATGTTGACTACATCGTTGACGACCGCGCCGTGCAAACCTTCATAAAACAAAAGGTCTGTGCCTTTGGGGATGTCTTCCCACGGTGTAAATTCACCGGGCTTCAGGCCTTTGTACGGGGCCGCTTCTTCGTCGCTGTGAAGATAAAGGCGGCGCTTGCCCGAACCGGTTTTGCCATAAGACTTGAACAGTTCTTCGAGTTTACCAAATTCGTTGGCCTTGGGTCCGAAGTGGGAGAAGTTCGCATTGCCTGCGGCTTCAGCCGTTAACACGGCGCGCTTCATTTCGGCACGGTTGAAACGGTGGAAGCTGTCGCCTTCGATCACGGCCGGCGTGATGTGTTCGCGACGGAAAATGTGTTCGAACGCTTCTTTAACCGAACTGGTTCCGGCGCCGGATGATCCGGTAACGGCAATGATGGGATGCTTTTTGGACACGACTTCAATTCCTTCCCTGTTCAAGGCCCCTTATTCATGGCCTGGGGGCCGTTCGTTATTATATTACCATCCGAACTAACCGGAGCGGGCCATCTGGGGGAGGTCTCTGGCCGAGTAAGTGCCGCTTGACCGTTTCCGGCAACCGGGGCTTTGAAAAAATGGGGTGGCTGAGGGGATTTGAACCCCCGGCCTCCGCAGTCACAGTGCGGCGCTCTAACCAACTGAGCTACAGCCACCATATTGGGTGGGGTCTGATCCCCAAAACAAGTCGCCAATTAACTAGAGCCATCGCCCCCAGCCGTCAAGGGGCCGTGGGGCCATATATTCAAATATATATGCATTTTCTGGAATACTTCCAAAGGCCCGCATACCCCTTATTTCGACTCTCCTCGGCTTCTCGCTTTGCTTACAACTTTTATAGTGATAAACC
>DAOVVL010000113.1 GCA_030637205.1 Thalassospiraceae bacterium
GCTTGCCCGCCCCCTGAAAGCCGAAGATTTTGAAAATAGAATTCGAGGGGCAGCATAAAGGTTTAGCCAGCCTCGCTAATTGGTGACCGCTTTGCCATCAATCAGAAGCTCCGGATCAAGCGCCACATTACGGCGCACATCGCCGGTTTCACCGATGGACGGAACGACTTTGCCATCCACCAGAAGTTCCAGCGCACCCGCATTGCCGGTCAGCAGGCGCAAGTTGGGGCGGTCCGGCACGTCATAGGTATCATCTTTGCGCAACAGACGCGTAAACAACAACTTGTCTTGTGCATCGTCGCGGATCTGTATCCAGCTGTTGGATTTTGCGCGAACGGTAATGCGTGAAGGCGGGGCCACCGGTTCGCTGAACGGTTTGGGCGTTACAACCACCGCCACATCAACGGGCGCGGGCGTGGGTTCAACTTCACGGGCTGTTTCGGGCGTTGTTTCGCTAACCGCCTCAACCGGCGTGTCGGCAGCCGCTTCGGTCGTTGCTTCGAGTGCTGTTTCAGCCTCGGGTTCGGCTTCTTGTGCAGTTTCCGGCTCAGCCTGTGGTTCGGGCTGTGGTTCGGGCTCTGGTTCTGGCTGCGGTTTTGCTACAGGCTCGGAACGGGCAATTACCGCATCCTTTGAAACGACGTTGCCTTCCTGCGGCGTCGCGCTTTGTTTGTTGGACGCAACTTCAAGGCGTTCAGGCACCGCATCGACCTGTGCGACAGGTGTGTTCTGATCTTCGGAATTCATGTACCACACGCCATATGCAATCAGCGCGACCAACGCACCCACCAGCAACACCACCCCACCCGGAACACCGCCTTCGGGGATCGGTTTGGGAAATGTCAGTTCTGAAGTGGCTTCAAGACCTTCGGCTTCATCTTTATAACGGCGCACGATCTCGTCTTCATCGAGGCCTAAATATTCGGCGTAAGAGCGCACAAAACCCACGGCATACGTCGTGCCCGGCAAATCATCGTTTCGCCCTTCTTCAATGGCCTCAAGGTAGCGTTGCGATATGCGAAGGGACTGGGCAACGTCAGGAATATCCTGACCGGATTTCTGTCGCGTCTGGGCAAGCAGTTCGCCAATGCTTTCACGTCCCGCGCCGCCTGTTGAAGACGCTTTGGTTTCTGTGTCTGTATCTGGAGAATTCTCGTTCAAAAACCCGTTTCCTTAAAAGGCCTGAATTGGTGGCGAAATGCAGGATTTATGTTGGGTTTGCCCCAAACCCCGGTAACGGCCAGTATTCTGCCCCACCGTTACAAAAAAGCAAGGGGTGAGCGCCAGATAGTCATTATTCGTCAAGTGATTATGCCCAAATCCCCGATAAGCCGGGGTGAAGGTATGACACTGGCAAACTATTCTTTCGCCGCAATCGCGGCAGTGGCTTGGCCCATAAGCTCGGCGAAGATTTGTTTCATGGATTGCTCTTCGCGCACCATGCCGACACTTTGGCCCGCCATTAATGATCCGTTCTCAACATCGCCATCAATGGCCGCGCGTTTAAGTGCGCCTGCCCAGAAATGTTCGATTTCAAGCTGGGCTGCCATTTGGTCGAGATCGCCCGCATTGAATTTTGCAATCACTTCTTTCTGCTTGTCCATAAACAGGCGCGTACCTTCGTTTTGCAACGCGCGCACCGGAATCACCGGAAAGCGTGCGTCGAGCTGCACGGTCGGCATGGCGTCACGCGCATTGCCACGAATGAAAGCCTTTTTGAAGTTTTCGTGGGCAATGCATTCGGTCGCGCAAACAAAACGTGTGCCCAGTTGAACACCCGATGCGCCCATCTCCAGATAGCTGACAATGGCCTCACCACGGCCAATGCCACCGGCAACAAATACCGGGATGTCGGTAATGTGGGGAAGGATTTCCTGAGCCAGCACACTGGTCGCGACCGGGCCGATATGTCCGCCGGCTTCTGAGCCTTCAACCACCAGCGCATCGGCGCCGTTGCGGATCAGGCGTTTGGCCAGCGCCAGTGCCGGGGCAAAACAAATGACTTTCGCCCCGCCTTCCTTAGCGCGCTTGATGGATGCGCCGTTGGGCAGCCCGCCCGCCAGCACGATGAACTCGACATTCAGTACAATGCAGGTGTCGATCAACGCGTCAAGTTCAGGATGCATGGTAATCAGGTTCACACCGAACGGCTTTTTGGTCAGTTCCTGTGTGGCCTTGATTTCCACGGCCAACTGGTCGGGCATCATGGCACCGCAGGCAATGACACCAAAGCCACCGGCGTTTGATAACGCCGCCACGAACTGGTGGCCCGATATCCACGACATGGCACCGCCCATGATCGCGTATTTAACGCCCAGAAATTCCCGGCCACGCGCCCACATGTCGTGCAAATGTTGTTCTGGCGTTTGCTTGCTCATGTCAGTTGCCTCACTCGCCATCAAGGCCATAGGTCGTGTGCAGCGCACGCAGCGCCAGTTCGGCGTATTCTTCGCCAATCAGCACGCTGACCTTGATCTCGGATGTGGAGATCACCTGAATGTTGATGCCTTTTTCAGCCAGCGACTGGAACATACGTTGCGCGATGCCCGCATGGGATCGCATACCGACGCCGATCACCGAAATTTTGACCACATCGCCGTCAGATTGCAGGTCTTTATAACCCAGATCCTTTTCGTGCGACTTCACAACAGCGACCGCGCGTTCAAGGTCCGCTTCCGTGACCGTAAACGTCAGGTCGGTGGCCTTGTGTTCGGGGTCGGCAGATACGTTTTGCACGATCATATCGACGTTAATGTTGGCGTCTGCCAAGGGCCCGAAGATGCTGGCGGCGATGCCCGGCTTGTCGGGTACCGCAACCAGCGTGATTTTGGCTTCGTCGCGGCTGTATGCAATGCCGCTAATCAGTTCATGTTCCACAATCTCGTCCTCATCTACGACTAGGGTGCCGGTTTCACCGGAAAACGATGAGCGCACCTGAAGGCGGACCCCATGCTTCATCGCAATTTCGACTGAGCGGGTCTGCAACACCTTGGCCCCAACCGAGGCCATTTCGAGCATTTCTTCATAAGTAATTTTATCGAGCTTCCGGGCCTTGGCAACGATACGCGGATCAGTGGTGTAAACACCATCCACATCGGTATAGATGTCACAGCGATCCGCGCCCAGGGCTGCCGCCAGCGCCACCGCAGACGTGTCTGATCCGCCACGGCCCAGCGTGGTGATGCGCCCGTCTGAGCCCACACCCTGAAAGCCCGGCACCACGGCGACTTCGCCACCATTGATGCTTTTCAGGACTGCGTCCGTTTCGATGCCTTCGATGCGTGCCTTGCCGTGGGCCGAATTGGTTTCGATGGGGAATTGCCAGCCTAGCCATGAACGTGCCGACACGCCCATGTCTTGTAAAACCAGCGCCAGCAAGCCCGATGTGATCTGTTCGCCGCTCGATACCACCACGTCGTATTCACGGGCATCATAAAGCTTGCCGGTCTGGTCAACGTAATCAACCAGCTGGTTGGTGACGCCTGCCATGGCCGAAACCACGACGGCGACCTGATTTCCCGCGTCGACCTCTTTTTTGACGTGCGCAGCCACGGCCCTGATGTGTTCCACATCGGCCACCGACGTTCCGCCAAATTTTTGCACGATCAGAGCCATTGCTCTTTTCTTCTTTCTGGTCTCACTTATTGCGTCATTTCCGCCCGGTCCACAGCCCATATTTTATAAGAGTGGCTTGCACCCCGGCGGGCGCGTATTCATACTCAAATTGGCCTTAGATTGCAAAGCCTGAGCGGGCCAAAATGAGCCTATATCATCAAAAAACCAGCATAAACCATCATAAAGAAGTGCCAAAGCCCATGACTGCCACGGTGAACCCTGAAAACCCAGCCCACAAGCCATCAACCCAGGCATCCACCGCCAGCGCCGAAGAGGTCGCGCGCTTTACCCAAATGGCCGATGCGTGGTGGGATCCGCACGGCAAATTCAAGCCGCTGCACCAGATCAACCCGGTGCGCACCGCCTTTATTTGCGAACACGTATGCCGCCATTTCGGTTTGGATGCGGACGCTGAATTTCCATTGAAGGGCCTGAATATTCTCGATGTGGGATCGGGCGGCGGTCTGCTATCTGAACAAATGGCGCAATTGGGCGCCAACGTCACCGGCATTGATGCGGGCGCAAAAAATGTTGAGGTCGCCAAAATTCACAGCAAACAAAGCGGGCTGACCATCGACTATCGCCACGCAACGCCCGAACAGTTGGTGCAAGAGGATGCGCGATTTGATGTGGTGTTGAATATGGAAGTGATCGAACACGTTCCCGATACCGAAGCCTTCATGGCCGCCAGCACATCATTGTTAAAAGAAAACGGCGCGCTGATGCTTTCCACGCTAAACCGCACGGTGAAATCATTGTTGCTGGCAAAAGTGGGTGCAGAATATATTTTACGCTGGTTGCCGCGGGGAACGCACGATTGGAAAAAGTTTCTCAAACCGTCTGAGCTGGCGCGCCTGATCCGCCCCTTTGGCTTTGAATTCGTTGAACTGGCCGGGGTGATCTATAACCCGTTGAAAGATGAATGGTCGCAGTCTTCGCGCGATCTTGATGTGAATTACATGGGTTTTGCGGTTCGTAAATAACAGCTATACGGCTTAGCTGTTCTTTGCTGGACTTTTCGGGATGCGCACAAAGTCGATCCCTTCTTCTTCCAAATCCTGTTCTTCACCATCGGTGGCGCTGCCATAAATGCCGCCTTCGTCACGTTCGCCATAATGCATGCGCCGTGCTTCATCGGCAAACTGGTCGCCGACGTCTTCAAAATTTTCTTCAACGTAGGCACGCGCCTGTCCGGCGGCTTCAAGAATTTGTTGAGCGACTTCGTGGGCACGCGCTTCGGGGCCGTCGTTGCCAGCGGTACCCGCCTTGCGCCGGTCGCCAGATGGCTTGGCAAGGCTTGGTGCCATCGGTGCTTTTTGAATGCGGGTACTGCCGCAGTACGGGCATTCGATCTCACCCGCTGCCGATTGTGACAGGTAGGTGGCACTGTCGCGAAACCAGCCTTCAAAGCTGTGTTCATCGCCGCAACGGAGTTGATAAAGGATCATGGTCTGATTTTCCGTTGGTTCAAAAGCCGTTTGGGGTTTAGATATTGAAGCACGGCTTTGGCCGTGTTTCACCTCATTTGATGCATTTTGACCGGGAATCGTTAAAAAATGTCCAAGGGCGAAGAAAAATCAGGCGGCGTCCCGCGCCACCTACGCATCAGCCGGCCATCTGACTGGGTGGTACGCTGGGCCGGGCTGGTGAAGCCCAAGGGCACCGTGCTGGATGTGGCCGCAGGCGGTGGACGCCACGCGCGGCTGTTTGTTGATATGGGCCACAGCGTGACCCTGATCGACCGCGCGACGGAGGCCCTGAGCGAATTTCGTGAGCACAAACACGCAGAAGTCATCCAAGCCGACCTGGAGGATGGATCGCCGTGGCAGTTGGGGCCATTGGCCGGGCGCCGATTTGATGCGGTGGTGGTCACCAATTATTTATACCGCCCGATATTTGAGAACCTGATCGGGTGCTTGGAGGACGGCGGGGTTTTGATCTATGAGACCTTTGCGCGCGGCAATGAAGCTTTCGCGCGGCCACGCAATCCCGATCACCTGCTGAAAAGCGGCGAACTGATTGAGCGCGTCTCAAACAAGTTGCAAATTGTGGCCTATGAGCACGGGCTTGATGAAACGGCATCGTGTCCCGGCGTGATAAGCCGCATCTGCGCCATCAAGGATTTGGGCCAAGGCGCACGTGAAGACCTTGAGCCCGCCCCGCATGATATTTCCTGATCGATTTGTGCGAATTTATTTGTAGTCGCGATCGTGTTTTAACGATGGCACCTTGGTGCGCGCGGCGTGAACTTCGGCCACATTAATTTCTGCTGCGATAAACCCGGGTTCGATGCCCGTATCTGCAAGCACCTGCCCCCAAGGATTGATAATCAACGAATGACCATAGGTCTGGCGCTTGCCAACGTGATCGCCGGTCTGTGCGGGGGCAAAGATAAAACACCCGTTTTCAATGGCGCGCGCGCGCAATAACACGTGCCAGTGTGCCTCGCCCGTGGTTTTTGTAAACGCCGACGGAACCGCGATAAAATCAGCCCCGCCCAAGGCCAGATCGCGATACAGGTAAGGAAAGCGCACATCATAACATGTGGTCAGCCCCAAGCGCCCCCACGGCAGATCGACCGATACTTTTTCACCACCGGGCTGAAAGGTTTCACTTTCACGGTAGCTTTCGCTTTCGCTTAAATCGACATCAAACATATGGATTTTGTCATAGCGCGCTGCGATTTCACCATCGGGCGAAAAAATGATGGTGCGGTTTGCCAGCCTGTCGCCCAGATCAATGGCGTAAGTTCCGCCATGCAGCCAGATGCCGAGCTCGCGCGCCAGTTCAGAAAATGCTGCAATGGCCGGATGATCGGCTTCGCTGCGCGCATGTTTGCGAATGTTTTCTGCACCAAACGTCATCATCGCCACATTTTCCGGCAACAACACAAGGTCCGCGCCCGCGTCCGCTGCTTCGCGCACGAAGGTGCTTGTGGCGGTTATGTTTTGATCGAAGTTGTCGCTGGCGTTGACCTGAACGCAGGCAGCAACAAAAGAAGCGACGCTGGCGTTTTGGGTCATTGGGCAGGCTTCCC
>DAOVVL010000068.1 GCA_030637205.1 Thalassospiraceae bacterium
ATAGCCCGTGACCAGCGTAATCAGGGCCGCCGCCCACAAGCCCCACACCCCGATCTGCAGGGTGGTGGCAAAGCCGAAATCCGGCCCCGCCCAGCCGACGATCAAGAACCCCAGCGCCAGCATCTGGATGGTGGTTTTCCACTTTGCCAAAATGCTGACCGGCAGGCCGACCCGGGCTTCGGCGAGAAATTCACGCAGGCCCGAGACCAGAATTTCACGGCACAAAATCACCGCGGCGGGAAAGATCACCCAGCCGGAAATGGTCTCAACGCCGACCAGCATAAACAGCACACCGGCCACCAGAAGCTTGTCGGCAATGGGGTCGAGAAAGCGCCCGAACGCCGATTGCTGGTGCCACGCACGCGCCAGATAGCCATCAAAAAAATCGGTCACGCAGGCGTAGGTATAAGCCGCCAGCGCCAGCCAGTTGCCCAAAGCCGTGCCCATCAGGATAAAGATCAACACCACCGGGATCGCGATAATGCGCGATACGGTCAGGATGTTGGGAATATTTAACATCATTAAAGGCAGGTCCGTCGGATAAGAGCTTGAATGAAAAAGTGCTTCTCAGTCTAGCGACTTAGGAAGCGTTGTGGAACCAGTCATAAATGCGCTGGGCGGTGTGGCTGGAAATACCGTCCACCGTAGCCAAATCGCTCAAGCCCGCATCCTCGACCGCACTGGCTGAACCAAAATGGTGCAACAGGGCTTTTTTGCGCTTGGCCCCGATGCCCGGAATATCGTCCAGGCTGGAACGGCGGATCGCGCCTTTGCGCCGCGCCCGGTGGCTGCCGATGGCAAACCGGTGGGCTTCGTCGCGGATGCGTTGCAGGAAATACAGCACCGGATCGCGATGATCCAAAACCAGCGGCGCACTGGCCCCCGGCTGGTGGATCTGCTCACGGCCCGCATTGCGGTCCGGGCCTTTGGAAATGGCTGCCAGCGCCACGTCGGTGATGCCCAGTTCAGCAAATACCGCTTCCACCACACCCAGCTGGCCCTTGCCGCCATCAATCAAGACCAGGTCGGGCCAATCACCCGGCTGGTGGCCTTCCTTGGCGGCGGCTTTCAGCGCGCGGGTAAAGCGCCGGCTCAGCACTTCGCGCATCATGGCGTAATCATCGCCCGGCGCGATATCGGATTTGATATTGAACTTACGGTAGGCGTTTTTGCGAAACCCCTCTGGCCCCGCCACGATCATGGCCCCGACCGCCTTGGTGCCGGATATATGCGAATTATCATAGACCTCGATGCGCTCAGGCGTGGTTTCCAGCCCTAAAGCCTCGCTTAAGCCCTCGAGCATCTTTTCCTGGGCTTGGGCTTCGGCGCGTTTTCGCACCAGGGCGCTTTTGGCATTTTCAAGGGCATGGCGCACCAACCCGGCGCGATCGCCACGGGTCGGCTGGCTCAAGCGCACCTTGCGCCCGGCGCGCTGGGTGAGAATTTCTGTCAGCAGCGCACTTTCGCTTGGCCGGTGGCTGACCAGCACTTCGCGGGGCGGCGGGTGGTTGGCATAAAACTGGCCGAGAAAAGCTTCCAGTACCACCTCGGGCGTTTCACCCGCAGCCTGGGTCGGGTAATAGGCGCGGTTGCCAAAGTTGCGTCCGCCGCGAATGAAAAAGACCTGTACCGAAGCCCGGCCCCGCCCGCCTTCACCATCCATGAACAAGGCGACCACATCGGCTTCGACCACGGTGCCTGGGTTGATGTCTTGGTGGCTCTGGATACGCGTCAGCGCACGGATGCGGTCGCGCAGCAATGCGGCGGCCTCGAACGCCTTGGCATCACTGGCGTCCTGCATTTGGCTTGCCAGTTGCTTTTGCAACTGCTGGCTTTTACCACCGAGAAAGGCTGAGGACTGATCGACCAGAGCCGCATATTCGGGCTCGGATATGCGCCCCACACACGGGCCTGCGCAGCGTTTGATCTGATACAGCAGGCACGGCCGGGTGCGCCCTTCAAATACGGAATCTGAACAGGTGCGCAGTAAAAAAGCCCGCTGTAAAAAAGCCAGCGTCTCGTTGACCGCCCACACGGAAGCAAAGGGGCCAAAATACGTGCCCTTGGCCTTGCGCGCCCCGCGATGCTTGAGAATGCGCGGAAAGGCATGGCCGCTTTCGACCAGAATTTCGGGGAATGACTTATCATCGCGTAGCAGGATGTTATAGCGCGGGCTGAGCTGCTTGATCAGGTTCGCTTCCAGCAACAGGGCCTCGGACTCGGTGTGGGTGGTGACGAACTCCATTTCCTCGGTTGCCGCCACCATACGCTGGATGCGGGGGCTGAGGCGACCCGGCTGGGTATAGCTGAGCACGCGTTTTTTCAGGTTCTTGGCCTTGCCCACGTATAGCACTTGGGGCTCCGTGTCGGCCTCGCCATCGCCACTGGCGGCTATGCGCCCGATCATGCGGTACACGCCGGGGCCTTCGGAAAGGTTGCGTGCCAGCTGCAAGATCAGCCCGGCGCCTTTTTCGGGGCCAGAAACAGGAGGTGTGGATGGGCGATCGCTCATGGGCGGATCAAAGCCCAAAAGGCCGACTTTCGCAAGGCCGGGCGCAAGGCCGGGCGCAAGGCCGGTGCAGGCAATTTCTAATACCAACGTATGCAGCACCCGGTGGGGTCACAGCGCCCGTTCACAGGGCTCTGAACTATCCACGAAACTTGTGGATAAATATGTTGATATTTCACTCACCACAACAACCGCCCCATGCTGGCCATGGAATCCTGAGAAATGCCCAAAAAATGGGCACACTTACAACTTTATGAAAACATTACATAAAATTGATGCGATTGCTAGTTGCGCTATCGAAATGAGTCCCGATGGTGCAAAATATGCCTATTCACAAAGGACGTTCGCACCTGTGTAAAAGTCTCCCCCAAATGGGGGGTATAGAACGATTTCCTTTTAGAACAAAGGGTTCCTGTTCGTTCTTCGGCTTATACTTCCGGATTAAAGCGTTCGATTTCGACCCCGACGCTGGATACATCATCGAACACATCCAACTTTTCCACCCGCACACGGACCGAACGCACCTGATTTTCGCCCAGGCACACGGCGGCGATTTGTTCGGCCATGGTCTCGACCAGGTTGATATGGCCGCGGTCGCAGACCGCGCGCACCGCATTGGTAATTTCTTCATAACAGACCACATTGGCGATCTCGTCGCCCAGTTCGCGGTCGCCTTCAAGGACCGCCAGATCGAGGTTCAAACGAACCCGCTGCCGCGCTTCGTGCTCATGGGCATGGACGCCAATTGACGTCATCAATTCCAGATCGCGCACAAACACATGACGGATACCGGCGCGGGCATCTGCAATGGCGTGGCTGGGAACCAGCTTGATTGTCGGTGGGGTCATGGATGCTCCGCGATAATCGATGAAATCAAGGTGTCTTGTTGTAGCTGTTCTGGCCCAGTGGGCAAGGGTTATTCGCCAGATTATTCAGTCGGCCGGTTGGCCGGGCCGGCCTGTGCCCAGCCCAAGTGCTGGCCCGCATCCAGCGCCAGCATCTGCCCGGTCATGGACGGTGCATGGATCAAAAAGCGCACCGCATCGGCTATTTCGTCGGGCATGACGCGCCGCCCCATGGGGGTTTCGGCCCACTGGCGCATGAAGTCCTCGTCGCTCTGACGGGGGTTTTTCAAAGTAGGGCCGGGGCCGATGCCGTTGACGCGAATGCGCGGCGCCAGCGCCAATGCCAAAGTCTGGGTCAGGGTCCACAGTGCCGATTTGCTAAGGGTATAGGACATGAAATACGGCGTCAGGTTCCATACGCGCTGATCAAGGATGTTGATGATATTGCCTTCCAGACCGTCGGGAAGCTGGCGTTGAAAGTGGTGCGACAACACCAAAGGCGCGCGCAGGTTCACTTCCATATGTTTATCCCAGCTTTCGCGGGAACAGTCTTGAATCGTATCATTTTCAAACATCGACGCATTGTTGACCAGCACCGTCAGCGGCCCCAGCGCATCGACCACGGCAGGCACGATGGAATTGACCTCGTCTTCGCGGCTGAGGTCGGCCTTGATGGCCACGCCATGGCCGCCGCTATCAATGATTTGCGACACCACTTCATCGGCGCCCTGTTCGGATTCGTTGTAATGCACCGCCACCCCATAGCCATTGGCCGCCAGATCAAACGCAATGGTGCGTCCGATGCGGTGCGCGGCGCCGGTAATCAAAACATTGGTTTGGGCAGCTTTGCTCATGGGCTGAGAGCATGGGCGATGTAATGGTTCGATGCAAGCAACCGATAGGTGGATTTACTTAGGCCTTTAATCAGGGTTTTAACCCAGAAAAACCTCAACGCCGTAGACCTGCAACGCAACGTAAGCGCCATAAAGTGCGACCAGCGCGAACCCTTCGGGTTTGCGAAAGCGCATGCCCAACGCCAGATAGGCAACCATCGCCATGGTGACTGCCAGCAT
Source organism: Thalassospiraceae bacterium (assembly GCA_030637205.1). Lineage (GTDB taxonomy): Bacteria > Pseudomonadota > Alphaproteobacteria > Rhodospirillales > Magnetovibrionaceae > DAOVVL01. The sequence continues at coordinate 4,428 of DAOVVL010000068.1, forward strand.
CACCCAGATATCGAAAGTCTGGATCTGCAACGGCACGGCCAGCGGGCTTACCATCGCCACGCCGCCGGTGACAAACAGCAGGTTAAACAGGTTGGACCCGATCACGGTGCCGATGGCCACGTCTGTGTGGCCGCGAAATGCCGCCATCACCGACGCCGCCAGTTCCGGCAACGAAGTGCCGAACGCCACCAGCGTTAATCCGATGACTTCTTCAGCCACCCCATGTTCGCGCGCAATGGCGGTGCCGCCGATGACCAACTGGTCTGCGCCAATGATCACCCCCGCCAGCCCCAGACCAAAAAACAGCCATGATTGCAAGGCACTGATTTTGATACCCCTGAATTCATCGGCTTCGCGTTCGTGCAACCGCGAGCTGGCCGAACTTTCGCGCCGCTCAGATATATATGAATACAAAAAATAACCGCCCAGCAGTGCCACCATGAACAAGCCTTCAAGGACGCCAATTTCACCGGACAGGGCAAACCATGCAAACAGCAGGCTTGAGCCCATCAACATGACGGTGTCGCGCATCAACGCCTTGGGATCGACCATCACCGGAAAGATCAGGCACGTCGCCCCCAAAACTAAAAGAATGTTCGTGATGTTGGACCCCACCACGTTGCCCAGCGCAATGCCCGGCGACCCGGCGAGGGCCGCGTCCAGGCTGACGACAAATTCTGGCGCCGATGTGCCCAACGCCACCACCGTCATACCGATCAACAGGGTGGAGACACCCAGACGCGTGGCCACCTGCACGGCACCGCGCACCAGCATCTCAGCGCCGCCAAACAGCAACAAAAAGCCAATGATCAATTGCAGGTACATCACGATGTTTTGTCCTTACCTGCCATGCGCCTGACCTGGTCTGAAAATTCGCCCACAATTTGCGCATACAAGGGGCGCTTGAACGGCACAATTAAATCGATTACGTCGTTTAACGCTGCCCATTTCCAGCTGGAAAATTCCGGGTGGTGGTGGTGGTCTAAATTCACATCCGCGTCATTACCCTGAAAACGCATCAAATACCATTTCTGTTTCTGGCCCCGGTACTTGCCGCCCCAAAGCGATGCGCGCAACGGTTCGGGAATGTCATACACCAGCCAGCCTGATGATTGCCCGATAATTTCCATGTTGGTGGTGCCGATTTCTTCTTCGACTTCGCGAAACACGGCTTCGCTTGGGTCTTCGCCTTCATCGATGCCGCCTTGGGGCATCTGCCACGCATCACCCGGCGTGTCGATGCGCTGGGCAACAAATACACGGCCTTCGGTGTTTATGATCATGGCCCCCACACCTATCCGGTAGGGAAGCCTTGATGATGGCTTCGGTTCGTTCATGGGCAGGGTTTATCGCAACAGTTGTTTGTTTGCCAGTGCTGAAACGGGGACCAGTTCGATGCCCTTTTCGTTCAAGGTCTTGATCCATGCGCTGAGGCGATCCAGCGAAACGGGGTAGGCAGAAATGCGTGCGATCGAGATGATACGCCGGCGCGCCAGTGCCTCGAATTCGCCCAGCTGGTGGTCGATAGCGTCGGCAGAAGGATTGCGGTCCAGATTGACCTCGACCGCAGCCCAGGTTGCCTTGTTTTTAAACGCCACCCTGGGCACCAGACTTTGCGGCGCATCGCCGCTGTCGACAAACATCAAGCCGCGGTCCTTCAACGCATTGACCATGAAATCGACCTGTTCTTCATTGGCGGTAAATTTCGATCCGGCCACGCCCAGCAAGCCAAAATATCCGGTGGTGCGGCTTAACACCCAGTTGAGCTGGGTCAGGTTTTCTTCAGGTGCCGCCAGCGTCTTCAGGGTTCCGGGGCCGGGGTCTTCAAAGGGGAAGCTGTCCGATTCCATCGGTAACGTCAGCAGAACTTCGTGGCCGGCTTCACGTGCCTTGTCGACCCAATAGCCGATGCCACGGGTGTAGGAATCAAACGTCAGGCTGATATCGGCTGGAAGCTTTTCAATGGCCGCTTCGGTGGCGGCGCGAGAATTGCCCAACCCCACCACAATGACCGCGACACGTGGCTTGTCGCCATCTTTCTCAGGTGCCGGGCGGGCATAGACCTGATAGGCCGTTGAGCCGTCCTCGGCAATTTTAGGCAAGATGCCCAGTTCGGTCTGCTCAACCAGTTTGGGATCAGGTGACGATGCCAGAGGCGCGGTGGGCGGAACCGCTGAAAGCCCGGCATAGTCAGCAGGCGTGGTTGCGGGCACGACCACCCCGGTTCCCGGCGCCTCGGTGCCACCGGCGCCACCGGCACCCAGTTCGTTGAGGGATTTGCCGGGTGCTGCCCCCGGTGCATTGGGATCGGCCCCCGGCCCCGGGTCGCGGCCCAGGGCCTGGTCACGCGCCGTGGTCTCGGCTTCGAGAGTCTCGAGATTAACCACCACGGTTGGAATTTTAGATTTTTCTTCGGCGCTTTCCTCGTCTCCTGAAGGTGACACCACCACCCAGACCACCGCGCCGACAATCGCCGCCGCGAGCGCCCCGCCGCCGCCCATGATAAGCAGGCGTTTTTTCTTTACAGCTTCTTCGTCCTTGTCTTCGTCATCGTCGTCGCCAAAATCGGGGATTTCCTCATCATCGTCGTCGTCACCCCCACCGCCTAAATCCTCACCCTCGCCGCCTTCGTCTTCATCATCACGGTGCGATGAAGGGATAAAATCATTTTCATCGATGTCTTCATCAGATATGGCTTTGGGTTTTTTCTTTTTTCCAAAGCGCGCGAAAATACCCTTTACCGCACCCAGTTTGGATAAAAGGCCACCGATGTTGAATTTAAGTTTCACGACCCAGCCCCCACCCGGTTATTTGCGACCGTTTGCAGATATGTCCTGATACAACGTGATGCCACGAATAAGGTCCAATGCACGCGTCAACTGATAGTCATCAACGACCTCGGCATTTCCATTTTCCCCATTATCATTTTTGGGTTTTGTTTCGGCATCAGATTTGTCATCAACTTTTGCATCTTCTTTCTCTTTGTCCCCGTTATCCTTATCCAACGCGCCGCGCAAATCCCTTTCGCGGCGAATTGCATCTGGCTCAAGGGATTCGACCTTGGCGCGGGGGACAAAAATATCAGGGCTGATACCAACCGACTGAATAGAACGGCCCGACGGCGTATAATAACGCGACGTGGTAATTTTAATCGCACCATAATCGTTCATTGGATGGATGGTTTGCACCGAACCTTTGCCAAACGACTTGGTTCCCAAAAGAATGCCGCGCCCCTGATCCTGAATGGCGCCGGCAACAATTTCAGATGCCGAAGCAGAGCCGCCGTTAATTAACACCACCAACGGAAGCCCCTTGGCAAGATCGCCGCCACGCGCATTAAAGCGTTGGGTTTCTTCGGGCCTTCTCTTGGAACCAATGGAAACGATCTCACCCCTTTCAAGGAAGGCATCGGAAATTGAAACCGCCTGATCCAAAAGACCGCCGGGGTTCGAGCGCAAATCCAGCACCACACCCTTAAGCTTGTCCACGCCCGGCTCGCGATCGAACTTCCTGAACGCCTTTTCAAGACCGGCCAGGGCCTGGGCATTAAACTGGGTGATGCGCACGTACGCGATATCATCAATCAGGCGTGTACGAACCGTGCGAATGGTGATGATGGCGCGCGTGATGACCACTTCGAACGGATCTTGAGTGCCGCGTATCACCATTAATTTAATATCCGTGCCCACAGCGCCGCGCATTCTGTCAACCGCGTCTGAAAGCGTCATGCCCAGAACCGCCTCGCCATCGAGATGCGAAATCAGGTCGCCGGGTTGAATGCCCGCATTGAAGGCGGGCGTATCATCAATTGG
>DAOVVL010000270.1 GCA_030637205.1 Thalassospiraceae bacterium
CATCCCCGGCGTGCAGAAACCGCATTGCAGGGAATTGCGTTTAATGAAGTTTTCCTGAAGGTCCTTGATGCGTCCACTATCAGATGCGCCCTCGATGGTCTCGACTTCGCTACCATCGCATTGCACCGCTAACGTCAAACAACCGCGCGCTGTGCTGCCATCAATGCGTACCGTGCAAGCCCCGCATACGCCGTGTTCGCAGCCCACATGGGTTCCTGTCAGGCCCGCTTCGGTGCGCAAAAAATCGGCAAGGCTAAGGCGTGGCTCAACCACTGCCGTGATCGGCTCGCCGTTGACAATGGCGGTGATGGTGATGTGGTTGCTCATAGGCTCAAGCACCCTTTCCTGCCCAGGCGGAAACGGCCCGGCGAAGCAAAACTTTCATCAGGTGCATCTTTGCTTCGGCTGACGTGGTCAGGTCCGCAAACGGCTCAATATCCGTAGCAAGGGCGTCACACACCGCTTCAACATCGACTTCGCTGGCTGGCTGGCCATCCAATAGCGTCGCGGCCGACTTGGCGTTCACGGCAACTTCGCTGACGGCAAAGAAAACGAGGCGGGCGTTTGAAATAACACCGCCCACAACATCCGCTTGCGCAGCAAGGCCAGCCATGGGGTAATCGCCCAGACGGCGCGCAATTTCATCAAAGAAAGGATGGCTTTCCGGCGTAGTGATGGGGAGGTCCACTGAAACCAGAACTTCGTTGTCTTCAAGGGCGGTGGCGTAGGTGCCTTGGAAAAAATCTTGTGCCGAAACGGTGTGCGAACCAGATGAGCTCTGGATATTAAAAACAGCGCCCAACGCAATGGTGCTGGCTGGCAGTTCCGACGCCGGATCGGCATTACAAAGCGAGCCGCCGAAGGTGCCGCGATTGCGGATGGTGGCGTGGGCGATACTGGGCATGGTTTGGGAAATCAGGGGAGCATACTTGGCAACGTCGGCTGAGTTCAGAACATCCACATGGCGGCTCATGGCACCGATGCGAAGGCGATCGCCTTCTACGCGAATACCCTTCAGCGCTTCAACGCCGTTTACGTCCACAATAACTTCGGGGGCTGCAAAGCGCATATTCATGGCAGCAATCAGGCTTTGTCCGCCCGCAAGTATCTTTGCGTCATCCCCGTGGTTATCGAGGGTCGCAAATACTTCGTCCAGGGAACTGGCCCTGACGTATTCAAATGCACGCGGTTTCAAACGTGCCTCCCTGAGCACACGAACGGTTGTTACCGTTCCTTGATTCTTTATTTATCATTTGATAATCTAATAATACTATACCTTAAATCGCTACGAGGTCAACGCACACTTGGTATCTTTCAGGACCGTTTAATACGCGTCATACATTAGACAAGTCGCAACAAGAATATTTTCAATCTTTGGCAATTACTTAGGGGGGCGATCACGATGAGTGATCCTAAAAGAAAAAAAACGACAGCTCGCGGCAAACGGATGGACCCCAAGGATCGCGAGGCCATGATCGTCAAAGAAGCCGTGTTGTATTTCGCCGAACACGGTCTGGAAGGCAGCACCCGCAAGCTAGCCCGTCAAATAGGTATTACCCAACCCCTGCTCTATCGATACTTTCCCAGCAAGGAAAGCCTGATTGAGCGGGTTTATCAGGAAGTTTACGTGCAGCGTTGGAATTCGAAGTGGGACAGCCTGATCCCCGATCGCAGCCAACCGCTGAAACAGCGCCTGTACCGTTTTTACAAGGAATATGCAGCAGCCGTTTACGATTATGTATGGGTGCGCATTTTTGTCTTTTCCGGTCTCAAGGGTGTGGACATCAATGATCGTTACCTTGCCATCATCCGCGAAAAAGTTCTCGAACCGGTTTGCACGGAACTCAGGGTTATCGGAAATTTACCAACACCTGAAAAAGAACCCCTCAGCGAAGCCGAGATCGAATGGGTATGGGGACTGCACGGTATGTTTTTTTATCGGGCAATCCGTCACTTCGTTTACGGCCTGCCAATGGATACCGATATTGATGCCGCCATTGAAAATGACATCGACACCTTTCTCGCCGGCGCGAAGGCAACCCAGAAAAAAATCCTGAAAAAAGCTAAAGGCTAGTCAGCCATATCATCGGGCGTGTCAATATCCATATGGATGGCCGGGTCCGGACATTCCACTTTCAGCATATGATCTTTATAGCGTTGGATAAGCTCACGCGCGCCCGTGTCGCCAGCAATGTCCATCATGTCGGGGAAAAATTCCGCCGGCCACAACACCGGGTTGCCCTGTCTGTCATTGTGCACAGGCCGACAGATCTTTGTGCCGTCCGCATCGCGGAAACCATCACACAGCCGCTTGATGGTATCGGGGGCAACATCTGGCATGTCACCCAGCATCACCAGCGCACCCCGGGCATGATCCGCGCAAGCCCCGATGCCGGTTCGCAGTGATGTCGAGAGGCCTTCTTCGAAGTGCGGGTTATGTACGAACCTCACATCCAGACCGGCAAGGGCATCACGAACCCGGTCGGCCTCAAAACCGGTTACCACCACGACGTCGTGCACACCTGCTTGCAGCGCCGTCTCGACAACCCGGCGGACCAACGCTATGCCGTCTCGTTCCATCAACAATTTGTTTTTCGCGCCCATGCGTCGCGATTGCCCAGCCGCCAAAACCACGGCAGAGACATTTCCCTTGATCATGGCGCTGACTTCGCCATGTTGCTCGCGCGGTTGCGGGCGTTCCGCCACATCGTGAAGCAAGCCGCCGACACCCAGCCCCAAAAGCGTTTCTTTCGACACAACTTCGCCCGTAAAGATGCGCGGCAAAATCAGATCGACCGCGTTCAGGCTGGGTGAGCGCGCACAACCGGGAAGCCCCAACACCTGAACGCCCCCGCACACGCCAGACACTAACAAATTACCCGGATCAACCGGAACGCCGAACACATCCACGCTACCCCCCGCCGCCTTAATGGCAGCCGGAACCACATCATCCACATCGGATGTGCTGGCCGCGCCCAACACCAGCACCAGATCGCTTTCATTTTTGGCGGCCCCAATGGCCGCGGCCAAGGCCGGAACATTATGATCGACACGGGCTTCGTGGCAAAGCGCACTTGCGCACGTTTCAATGCGTGCCGCTAAAACCGAACGCGCCTTGTCCAGCAGGCTTTCCTTGACCCCGTCGACACGGGTAAGCACCAACGCCACGCGATGGGGCTTGAACGGGCGTACCGAAATGGCGCCATCGGCGCAAATTGCCACCAGCTCGGCCACGGTTTCTTTGGCAATGGCATAGGAAATGACTTTCAGGGTGGCCAGTTGGCGGCCCGGCTCAACGCTTTCATGGGCGCGAAGGGTCGCCAACAACACCCCGACGCCTGAGCGGTTGAGCGCATGGATGCGATCTTCGCCTATTTGCAAGACCCCCGCCTGCGTTGCATGAAGATTGCAGCGCCCGGCCTGTGGCTTGGACACGCTGACCCCGGCTCCGGCAAGGGCATGAGCGATTGTTTCTGCGGCGCTGTTTTCGTCCACATCGCCAGAATCAAGACGCGCGACCGTAACGGTGTCGATCTGGGCAGAATTCAGGTGGGCAAGCTCAGCC
>DAOVVL010000116.1 GCA_030637205.1 Thalassospiraceae bacterium
CGCAACGTCGTGTCATAAATGTATATACGTTCGCTTGCCATCGAACTCGTTCCAGCTAACTTGTAAGGCCCTCACGAAATTGTGAGCGCGATTTCACATTACAAACCGCGAGAATGCCCAAAAACCGGGGAATGTACAAGAAATTCCGAAGCTTAAGCCGCCCGCTGAGCTACAGTGCTTGCTTGGCGGTTAGCACTGAAAGGGTTATTCTCATTGAAAATAAAGGCCCAGCTTTCGGGTTGGGCCATAATTATGCGAGCCTGTGGGCAGCGGCCCTCCCACTGCCAAAGGGAAATACATGAACGACACGGTCGATTTTGAACATGATGACGCCTACCCCGAGCTAAGCGCCCGGGCCCAGGACAGCAACGTTAATCCGCAAACCCTGCTGGCAACGGATTACCTGAACCATTTCAACGAAGTTGTGATGCTGCTGGAAATGCTGGCCGACATGCCTGAGATGATAGAAGAAGTGCGCGAATGGAAACCCAAAGATTACAAGGATCATTTTCGTGACAGCACCATCGCAGACCGCGAACTTGCGGTTGAGGCCTACGATCATGTGCCGCCCAAGTTCAAGGGGCCGTTCGAACAAAACATCGCGCAAGTTAATTCATTGATCACAACCACCATTGAGCGCCTTGAAAACGATATCGCAGGTGGCGACATGGATTTGGTGCGTGCCAACGCAAAAGCACTTTCAGAAGTGATCCAGAAACTGATGGATATGGCAGGCGCCAACATTCACGGATCGGGCGCCACTTTGGATCAGTCTGAAATTGATAATCTAATTGGTTAAATAGATTAGCCGCGCCGCCTAACCACGACGCCAAGTGGTTCCGTCAGCACTGTCTTCAAGAATAATATTCATGGCTAACAGTTCATCGCGAATTCGATCCGACGTCGCGAAGTCTTTATCGGTGCGCGCCTGAACACGCTCAGTGATCAACGCATCTATTTCAGCGTCGCTCAGACCGCCAGACTTTGCCGCCCCGCCCTTGAACCAGCTTTCTGCGCTTTGACCCAGCAATCCGATGAAATTAGCCCCGGCGAGAAAACGTTGTTTGGCTTTTAACTGATCGGCTTCGCTACCAGCTTTGCCAAGGGCCGCAAGCTTGTGCAGCTCGGCAATAGCCTTGGGCGTATTCAAATCGTCTGACAGTGCTTCAATTATTTCGTCGGGCACCTCGACGTTCTCAGCACTGATCGTATCGACGATGCGATACCAGCTATCGAGTATACCTTTGGCTTCACTTATTTTGTCTTTGCGAAAATCCATAGGCTGGCGGTAATGGGATTCCAGCAACACATAACGCACGGCTTCGCCGGGGGATTCATCGAGCAAATCATGCACGGTATAAAAGTTGCCCAGCGATTTAGACATCTTCTCGCCTTCGGCCATCAGGTAGCCGTTGTGCATCCACACCTGGGCCATGATGTCGGTGCCATGGCTGCAACGGCTTTGGGCAATTTCGTTTTCATGGTGGGGGAAGATCAGGTCTTGTCCGCCGCCGTGAATGTCAAACGTGCGCCCTAAATGCTTTTCGCTCATGGCGGAACATTCCAGATGCCAGCCGGGGCGACCCCTGCCCGGCTTTTCACCAAACGGGCTTTCCCAACCGGGTTGGTCATCCGTGCTGGGTTTCCACAAAACGAAATCCGCCGGGTCTTTTTTGTAAGGTGCGACCTCAACACGCGCACCGGCGATCATTTCATCGCGGTTGCGCCCCGATAGCTCACCGTAACTCTCACAGCTGGAAACAGAAAACAGCACATGGCCATCGGCTTCGTAGGCGTTTCCGCTTTTAAGCAGCTTTTCGATCATGGTGATCATTTCGGGAATATGTTCGGTCGCGCGCGGCTCAATATCCGGCCCCTGATCGCCCAACGCTTCCATGTCGACGTGAAACGCTTTTTCGGTTTTGGATGTGATGGCGGAAATATCTTCGCCGGTTTCCTTGGCGCGGTTGATGATCTTGTCGTCCACGTCCGTAATATTTCTGACGTACGTCACGTGTTCAGCCCCATACACATGGCGCAACAACCGGTTCAGCACATCAAACACCACCACCGGGCGGGCATTGCCGATATGGGCAAAGTCGTAAACGGTCGGCCCGCACACATAGATGCGCACGTTATCTGCATCCAGCGGCGTGAATTCTTGCTTGTCTCGTGTCAGCGTGTTGTACAGGTGGATCGTCAAAATCTTAATCTTTCACCTAATCCTTAGTAAGCCGCTTCAGCGCCTTTTCGCGCCCGATAATGGGTAGTAGTGCCTTTAATTCAGGCCCGTGGTCAAGCCCGGTGAGCGCCAGCCTGAGCGGCATGAACAAGCCCTTGCCCTTGCGTCCGGTGGCTTCTTTCACGGCCTTGGTCCACTGCCCCCATGTGTCAGCATCAAAATCGCCTTCGGGCAATACGTCGCGTGCGGCTTTTATAAAGTCCGCATCTTCGGCGTCGATCACCGACGCGATATCGCCGTGACATACGTTCATCCAGTCTTTCACATCCACTAGGCGTTCTAGGTTTTCGCGCACCGCCAGCCACAACGCTTCGTTGAGCGGACCGATCCCAAGCGCGCTTAAAAGCGTTTCGGCCTCGCCATACGCCATTTTATGCAGGATTTCGCCATTGAGGCGCGCCAGTTGTTTTGGATCGAACTTGGGCGTGCCGCGCCCGAAGTGGGAAAATTCAAACCCGTCGGCAAGTGCCAGTTGCGACGATGCCAGTTCGATATCATCAGACGTTCCCAAATGCGCCAGATAGCTCGCCAGTGCCAGCGGCTCAATGCCGTCTTCGCGCAGTTCTTTCAACGATAGCGACCCGATGCGCTTGGAAAGCCCGCCGCCTTCCATGTCGGTCAATAATGGAAGGTGCGCGAATGTGGGAACTTTGGCGCCCATGGCTTCAAACATCTGTAACTGCAACGCCGTGTTGGCAACGTGGTCTTCACCGCGCACGACATGGGTGACGCCCATGTCTGCATCGTCCACGGCACTGGGCAGCATATACAGCCACGTTTCGTCTTCGCGCCTGATGACCGGGTCTGATAAATGACGCGTTTCAAAATGCACATGACCGCGCACTTCATCATCAAAATCAATTTCGCCTTCCGCCAGCTTGAAGCGCCAGTGCGCCGTGCGGCCTTCAGCAACATATTCTGCCAGTTTAGCATCGCTGGGCGGGGTATAGATGGGCGGCTTGCCCTGTGCGCGCAGGCGCTTTCGCATATAATCCAGTTCTTCGCCGGTTTCATAACATGCGTACACCCGGTCTTGCGATTTCAAGGCTTCGAACGCCTTATCGTACGAAGCCAGTCGTTGCGACTGGTGCTCAACACCGTCCCAATCCAGCCCCAGCCATTTCAGATCGGCCTCGATGGCATCAGCGTATTCAGGCTTTGATCGTTCAAGGTCGGTATCATCAAAGCGCAAAATAAACTTGCCGCCGCCGTGGCGTGCGCACAACCAGTTGATCAATGCCATGCGCGCGTTACCAACGTGCAACAGGCCGGTGGGGCTGGGGGCAAAACGAACGACAACACTCATAAGATTAAACCTTATTTCCGGCGTTAAAGCCGTTGGTGATGGGATAGCGGCGATCGCGGCCAAAGGCGCGCGATGAAATTTTAACCCCCGGTGGGGCCTGGCGGCGTTTGTATTCGGCCCGGTCCAGCATCTGCCAGACGCGCTCGACCACTTGCGCGCTGTGGCCGCGCGATATGATCTCATCGGTGTGCAGTTCCAACTCGATGAGCGCCGTCAAAATATCGTCCAGTTCTTCATATGGCGGCAACGTGTCCTGATCGGTCTGGTCCGGTTTCAATTCAGCGGTGGGGGCCTTGGTAATGATGTTTTCCGGCACCACACGGCCACTGGGGCCCATGAGGCCGCCACCATGGTGTTTGTTGCGCCAGCGGCAAAGTTCCCACACGCGGGTCTTATAGACGTCTTTCAGAACCGAGTAACCCCCGCACATATCGCCATAAAGCGTTGCGTAGCCCACCGACATTTCAGATTTGTTGCCGGTCGACAGCACCATGTAGTCAAACTTGTTGGAAATGGCCATCAAGATCATGCCGCGCGAGCGCGCCTGAATGTTTTCTTCCGTGGTGTCCTTGGCGTGGGTGACGAACTGTTCGTCTAGCATGGTTTCGAACGCGCCCATGGCCGGCTCAATGGAAATGCTATCCAGCCGTGCGCCCAGCAGCTTTGCCGCATCCGCCGCGTCATCAAGGCTTTCCTTGGATGTAAACGGCGACGGCATCATCACGCAATGCACCCGGTCCGCCCCCAACGCATCAACGGCCACCGCTGCGCTCAAAGCACTATCGACCCCGCCCGACATTCCGATCAGCACGCCCGGGAAAAAGTTCTTGTCCACGTAATCGTGCAAGCCCAGCACCAGTGCCAGGTAAATGGCTTCGTTTTCATCAAGCTCAGAAGCGATGCCCGATTTTTCAGGCTGCAAGTCAGCATCGCCGGAAAAAGTTACGGTTTGTAACGCCACTTCAAACGATGGCAACCGCGCGGCCAGCTCACCGTCGCTGGCCAAAACAAACGATGCGCCATCGAACACCAGTTCATCCTGCCCGCCCACCAGGTTGACATAAACCAGCGCAAGGCAGCTTTCGCGAACCCGCTTCTTGCTAAGTTCCAGACGCACATCGGATTTGTCCAGCTCGAACGGTGATGCGTTGAGCACAATCAGCACGCTTGCGCCGTGATCTTTCAGACTTTGGCTGATTTCTTCGCCCCACATGTCTTCACAGGTCATCACGCCCAGTTTATGGCCGCGAAAATCAACAGGCTCTGGCTTGGGGCCGGGAGCAAATACGCGCATCTCATCGAACACGCCGTAATTGGGCAACTGGGATTTGGCGACCACGGCCTGAATTTTACCGTCGTCCAGCAAAATGGCCGCGTTATAAAGCGCATCCCCATCGACCCCATCGTCCACCCACGGCGCGCTGATCAACAGGCCCGGCCCGCCGTCTGCGGTGTCAGCCGCCAGCGCCTCAACCGAGGCGCGACACGCGTCCTGAAAGCTTCGCTTCAAGACCAGATCTTCGGGCGGATAGCCAGATACCCCCAATTCGCCACACACCACCAGATCCGCAGCCTCACCAGCGGCACTTGCGCGGGCCTTGCGGATGGCATCCAGATTGGCCTCAAGATCGCCGACCTTGGGGTTCAGCTGGGCCAGGGTGATTTTAATCGGCTCGGTCATGGGTTCTGATTGTACTCAATTGGGTTGGGTTTGCGGCTTCGAATTTAGTCTCAATTTTGGCGAGGGTAGGCATCAAGCCCCGCAAATGCAAGCCACACAGGTCTTTCGTCGCGCCTGCGCCCGCCATGGGGTCGAAATCGTCTGGAAACCGCGCCAAGTTCGTGTTCTGATGCAAGCGATTCCAAGGGGGAACCTGAATGAAGCAACCGCAATTCGTCTCGCCGGACTTAACCCGTGAAAAGAACCACGCCCGTTCGCGCGCCATGGCTGAAGCCGTAATATCGGCCTTTGCCGCGACCTTAAAAAGCGAAGCGCGCAAGAAAGGTGGCTTTCTGACCCTGCCCGACATCGAAGATCTTGATGTTGCTTTTCAGGAAAAAATATCTGAACTGACCAAGGTTTTCGAACATTCCTTTAATGACGCCGCGCGCGAACAGGAAGACCTGAAATGGCAACAGATCAAGCGCCCTGCGTTTGACCGCCTGATGGTCAAGCGGTTTGCCGATCATTTCATGGTCAAGGACGCAGAAGGCGTACCCCACGGAACCTTCAGCCGCCGCATTCTGCCCGGATTTTTTCTGGCGCTCAACATGTTGATGGGCCCCGACGCGATGGAAGAATTTCATGGCCGATGCGACGCCATCATGGGGCGTGTAATGAAAGGCATCGTTCCGGTGGACTGGGATTTGCTGGACCACAACGACGATATGAACGATGTGATCCTGGATGCCCAACTGGCCATGTTGTGGCAGTTTAGCGATACTAAGAAGCGCGCCGACTGGTTCATTAAACTGGTGAATGCCAACTTGGCCCCGGCCCACGAAGGCGCAGCGCAGGTCGAGGTTTACTGGGAACTGGACCACCGCAGCTTTTTGATCCTGATCAACGGATTGTTATCTGACTTGAAACAGGTCGTGCACGAGCCTCAGGCGTGGAAACGGCTCAAACGCCGCCACCCCGATATCAATCAAGCAGAGATTTTCGAAATTCTGGAGCGCCTAAGCTAGCCCGTTTTTCTGATCGCGATCAGCTTTCAACTGTTCAGCCAGCAAAAATGCCAGTTCAAGTGCCTGTTCCGCATTTAGGCGCGGATCGCAATGGGTGTGGTAACGGTCCGAAAGGTTGGCTTCGGTAATGTCCTGCGCACCACCCACGCATTCAGTCACGTCCTGGCCAGTCATTTCAAAATGCACCCCACCGGCATGGCTGCCTTCGGCCTTGTGGACTTCGAAGAATCCTCTTACCTCAGCCAAAATCGCATCGAAGTGACGGGTCTTGTAGCCGTTGGAACTTTTGACCGTATTGGCATGCATGGGATCGCACGACCACACCACGCTTTTGCCTTCGCGTTCCAC
>DAOVVL010000203.1 GCA_030637205.1 Thalassospiraceae bacterium
CGGCGTCATCGTCGCCAACGTGGCTGAACTGATCGATAAACTTAAAAACGAAGCGGGGGTCATCTGATGGGCGTTCTGGTAATTTGTGAACACGACAATGCAGCCCTAAAAGCCGCGACGCTTAACGCGATCACCGCGGCCACACAATTAGGCGAGGTCACGGTGCTGGTGGCGGGCAAGGCTTGTGAAAGCGTCGCTGATGAAGCTGCAAAAGTTTCAGGCGTGGCCAAGGTTTTGCTGGCAGACGGCGCGCACCTTGAGCACCCCACCGCCGAAGCCGTAACCCCGATTGTGTTGGCGCTGGCAGATGACTTTGATGCGCTGGTTTTTTCCGGCACCACGTTTGGCAAAAATGTCGCGCCGCGCGTGGCAGCGTTGCTCGATGTGCAACAAATTTCCGACATCATCAAGATCGAGAGCGCGGATACCTTCCAGCGCCCGATCTATGCCGGCAACGCGCTGGAAACGGTTAAATCGTCTGATGACAAAAAAGTCATCACGGTTCGCGCCACAGCGTTTGAGGCTGCCCAAACTGAGGGCGGCAACGCCACCATCGAGCCCACCGATGCGGGAAGCGATAGCGGGCTGTCGCGCTTTGTTTCTGCCGACCTGACCCAGTCTGACCGCCCCGAACTGACATCCGCCGGGATCGTGATATCGGGCGGGCGCGGTATGGCGTCGGGTGAAAACTTTAAACTGATCGAAGCCGTTGCCGACAAGCTGGGCGCGGCCATTGGCGCATCGCGCGCCGCAGTCGATGCGGGGTTCGTGCCCAACGATTATCAGGTCGGCCAGACCGGCAAGGTGGTGGCGCCCGAGCTGTATATCGCGGTCGGGATTTCCGGCGCCATTCAACATCTGGCGGGCATGAAGGATTCCCGCGTGATCGTGGCCATCAACAAGGACGAAGAAGCGCCCATTTTTCAGGTCGCCGACTATGGGCTGGTCGCCGATCTGTTCGATGTGCTGCCCGAACTGGCATCAGCCCTTGACTGAACGGGCCAAAGCCCCTTCTTATAAGCGGGCAAGCAGGAGCATTCTTAAATGTCAGTAGACGATATCAAGAAAATCGGCGTAATCGGCGCAGGCCAGATGGGCAGCGGCATTGCCAATGTGGCCGCCATGTCGGGCTATGATGTGCGCCTGATGGACCTGGACGCTGAGCAACTGGCAAAAGGCATGGCCAAGATCGAACACAACCTCGACCGTCAGGTCGAAAAAGGCCTGATCAGCGATGATGCGCGCAAAGCCGCCCTGCCGCGGATTTCGACCGGAACCACCATGGCTGATTTCACCGATTGCGATATCGTGATTGAAGCCGCCACCGAAAACGAAAAAGTTAAAACCGAAATTTTCAAAAGTCTGGTGCCACACCTGAAAGACAGCGCCATCGTGGCCACCAACACGTCGAGCATTTCCATTACCCGCCTTGCCGCCCAGACCGACCGGCCTGAGCGTTTTGTCGGCATGCACTTCATGAACCCGGTTCCGGCCATGGAACTGGTGGAAATGATCCGCGGCATCGTCACAGACGAAGAAACCTTCAAGACAGTTTCGGAACTGGGCAAACGCATGGGCAAAATCCCGGTCCCGGCTGAAGACTTCCCGGCGTTTATTGTGAACCGCATCCTGATGCCGATGTTGAACGAAGCGGTGTACACCCTTTATGAAGGCGTCGGCACCGTGGGCGCCATTGATCAAGCCATGAAACTGGGCGTGCATCATCCTTTAGGCCCGCTGGAACTGGCCGATTACATCGGGCTGGATGTGTGCCTGGCGGTGATGAACACGCTTTATGAAGGTTTGGCCGATAGCAAGTACCGGCCATGTCCGCTGCTGACCAAATACGTCGAAGCCGGATGGCTGGGTCGCAAAAGCGGCAAGGGCTTTTATGATTACACCGGCGACACCCCGGTACCCACACGTTGACAGCCGGAACACAGCACACATGAGCAGTAAATGGGATTCCCGGTTTTTGAGACTGGCCAGCGAAGTGGCCAGCTGGTCGAAGGACCGCTCAACCAAGGTTGGCGCGGTGATTGTGACCGAAGACAAAACCCCCGGCCCTTATGGTTACAACGGCTTTCCCCGCATGATCGACGATGAAGTCGAAGAACGCCACGACCGACCGAATAAATACGACTGGACCGAACACGCCGAACGCAACGCGATCTATAATGCGGCGCGGGTCGGCTTTAACCTGACCGGCTGCACCATATACGTAACCCATGTGCCGTGCCCCGATTGCGCGCGCGGCATCTTGCAATCAGGCATCAAGCGCGTGGTGGTGGATAAAGCCAGCGTCGAAGACGCGGGATTTCAGAAGCGTTGGGATGAAAAAGGCCAGTTTTCGGAAATAATGTTCAAAGAAGCCGGGGTTGAAATGACCTACGCGGAAGCCTTGAGCGAAGACGAAATTCGCGATTAAACCAATAAGCGCGAAGACGATCTCAGGGATTAATTAAGCCGGTTAATTCAACTCTGCGCGAATTTTTTCCCGGTACACATCTATTGATACCAGCTTGCCTTTGACCTCGGTACACCAGAACTGCCAGCCGTTGCACGCCGGCGCTTTTTGTACAAACGCGCCCACCTGGTGGATGGAACCTTTGAAATCAGAAGTGACCAGCGTGCCGTCGGCGCGGACCTTGGCGCTGTAACGCCCACGTGGGTCGGTCAGCACGGTGCCGGGGCGGATAAAGCCGCGTTCGACCACGGTGCCAAACGGCACGCGCGGCAGCGAACGCTTTGAATAGTTTTTAATCAGCGTTTCGTCTTCGATGCGCCTGATGCGGCGGATGCGTTCGCGCGCGATTTCAGCATATTCGTCTTCGCGTTCCAGCCCGATGAAATGCCGCCCCAGCATCTTGGCCACGGCCCCGGTGGTGCCGGTGCCAAAAAACGGATCCAGCACCACGTCGCCCACTTCGGAACTTGAAAGCACCACACGGTACAGCAGGCTTTCGGGCTTTTGCGTGGGGTGGGCTTTGACGCCGTCTTTTTTCAAACGCTCACCGCCAGAACAAATCGGCAGGGTCCAGTCGGAACGCATCTGCAGGTCGTCGTTCAACGCCTTCATGCTTTCATAGTTGAAGCGATAGCGCGCTTCCTTGTCGCGCGCCGCCCAGATCAGGGTTTCGTGGGCATTGGTAAAGCGCCGCCCGCGAAAGTTCGGCATCGGGTTGGTCTTGCGCCAGATCACATCGTTGAGCATCCAATAGCCCAGGTCTTGTAACTGGGTGCCGACGCGGAAAATGTTGTGATAGCTGCCGATGACCCAGATGGAGCCATCGGGTTTAAGCACCCTGCGCGCGGCTTTCAGCCAATTCTTGGTAAAATCATCGTAGACCTGAAAACTTTCAAACTGGTCCCAGTGATCATCAACCGCATCGACCTTGGTATTGTTGGGCCGCACCAGATCACCTTCCAATTGAAGGTTATAGGGCGGATCGGCAAAGATCATATCGACGCTGCCTTCGGGAAGGCGGTTCATCAATTCAACGCAATCGCCGACCAGCACCTTGTCCAACGGCAATGCTTTCGCGCTTGCTGCGGGTTTGGATGCGGGCTTGGCTTTGCTCTTTGCCTTTGATTTGTTTTGTCGCTTGGTCATCGCGGTTGCATCCTTGCAAGGGTGCGGTGCCGCGTCAAGAATCAAAATGGAATCAATGGCTTACGGTGAATCCCCAAAGCACATGTTGAGTCTCACTTGCGTGACGGACTCAACATCTAGTAGCGGGATTCAAAAAAAACTTAAGCAGACGCTTCAATAATTTTACGGATCGGGGCAAAACTTTTGCGGTGGTGCGCCGTGATGCCCAGATCTTTCAAGCCCTGTTGATGCGCTTTGGTGCCGTAGCCTTGATTGGTGTGCCAGCCATAACCCGGATGCGCGACTGCCAGTTCACCCATGATGCGGTCACGTGTGACTTTCGCAATGATCGAGGCCGCCGCAATGGAAAGCGAAAGCCCATCGCCCTTGATCACGCACTGAACCGGACATGCCAGATCGGGTGCGCGGTTGCCGTCCACCAACGCCAATTGTGGTGAAATTCCCAAATCCGCCACGGCACGTTTCATGGCCATCATGGTCGCTTGTAAAATGTTCAAGCGGTCGATCTCGCCCACGTCTGATATGCCGACGCCAATGGCGGCACAACTTTGCAATGCGCTGAACAGTTGTTCGCGCGTGTGCGGTTTCAGCTTTTTGGAATCGTCTAAGGATGAAATGAGCACATCAGACAGGTTCGCACTGTCCAGCACCACCGCACCGGCCACCACCGGCCCGGCCCACGGACCGCGCCCCGCTTCATCGACACCGCAAATGATGGCGTTGGCGTCTTTATGGCGGTCTTCGATGGAAAAATCCGGCATGTGCAAACCTCACCCTGATACCAAGGCAAGTCTATCACACAGCGGTTTTTGATTGCTTCTTTTTAAGAA
>DAOVVL010000219.1 GCA_030637205.1 Thalassospiraceae bacterium
CAGCCATGAGCAATACCTGTTGCGCCTGATCCGCAAGGGCTACCGGGTTGCGGTGTGCGAACAAACCGAAGACCCGGCTGAGGCCAAAAAGCGCGGGGCCAAATCGGTGGTCAACCGTGCCGTGGTGCGCGTGGTCACGCCCGGCACCATCACCGAGGATGCGCTGCTGGATGCACGATCTAACAATTATTTATGCGCCCTGGGTGAAGCCGGGGGCGCGCTGGGTTTGGCGTGGCTGGATGTTTCGACCGGCGCTTTTTTTGTTGAAACGCTTGAAAAAACTTCACTCGGTGCCGCACTGGCGCGTCTCAGCCCCGGCGAACTGCTGGTATCAGAAGGGCTTTTGGCGCAAGACACCACGCGGCATATTCTCGATGACTGGCAGGACGTTCTAACGCCATTGCCGGCCCAGCGTTTTGATAGCGCCAGTTCCTTAAAACGCCTGCAGTCGCTTTTCAAGGTTCAGACGATGGACGCGTTTGGGGATTTTTCCCGCGCCGAAGTCGCGGCCTCAGGCGCGTTGGTGGCTTACGTGGAGCTGACGCAAAAAGGTAAGCTGCCGCGCATCGAGACGCCACGCCAGATCAGCGCCGGCGGCGTCATGGAAATTGATGCGGCGACGCGGCGCAATCTTGAACTTACCCAAACCATGCAGGGGAGCCGCAAGGGGTCGCTGTTGGGCGTAATAGATCGCACCATCACCGGGGCGGGCGCGCGCTTGCTACATCGGCGCTTGTCATCACCGCTGGCGGTTCGTAAAACCATAGAGGCGCGCCTGGATGAAGTTGAAAGTTTTGCAAGCTTCGATGCGCTTCGCCAAGATCTTCGCGACCTCTTAAAAGCCACGCCCGATCTTGAACGCGCGTTAAGCCGGCTCAGCCTTGGCCGCGCCGGGCCGCGCGACCTTAGCGCCATGGGGGCTGCATTAAAAATGACCGCAGCCATCCGCGCGCGTTTCGATGCTGAAACCCCGCCGCCCGCAACCAAGCGCCACCTTGGCGATCTGGGAAGCCACGGCGAGCTGGTGGAACTGTTACAAAGCGCGCTGGATGCGGAGCTTCCGGTTTTGGCGCGCGATGGTGGTTTTGTGCGCGCAGGTTTTCGCACGGATCTGGATGAATTAAAAACGCTGCGCGATGAAAGCCGCCGCCTGATCGCATCGCTGCAACGCCGCTATCAGGATGAAACGCAAATTACGGCGTTGAAGATCAAACACAACAACGTGCTGGGATATTTTATTGAAGTTCCGGCGCGCCATGGCGAAAAGCTTTTACGCCAACCCGACGGACCGTTCCTTCACCGCCAGACCATAGCAGGCGCGGTGCGCTTTTCCACGGTGGAGCTGGGTGAACTGGCGGGCAAGATCGCGCGTGCCGGCGAACAGGCCACCGCGTTGGAGCTGGAAATTTTTGAACAACTTTGCGCACGCACGCTTGAAGACATGGACGCCATTGCGCTGGCCGCGCGCGCACTGGCGCGCCTCGATGTGGCGTCATCGTTGGCACAGTTGGCAATAGAAAACAATTATGTGCGCCCGGAAATTTCCGATGGCCTTGAGTTTGAAATCGAAGGCGGCCGTCACCCGGTGGTTGAGGCTGCCCTGATGGCGGGCGAAGGCGAACGGTTTGTGGCGAACGACTGCCACCTGGATGAAACGCACGGGAAACTGTGGCTGCTGACCGGGCCAAACATGGCGGGCAAATCAACTTACCTGCGGCAAAACGCATTGATCGCGATACTGGCACAAATGGGCGCGTTTGTTCCGGCAAACCGCGCACGCATCGGTCTGGTCGATCGTTTGTTTTCGCGCGTCGGTGCGGCCGATGATCTGGCGCGCGGGCGTTCCACGTTCATGGTGGAAATGGTTGAAACGGCCGCGATCCTCAATCAGGCGGGTGAACGCGCGCTGGTAATTTTAGACGAGATCGGGCGCGGCACGTCGACGTTTGACGGCCTTTCCATCGCGTGGGCGGTAATCGAACACCTGGACGGGGTCAATAAATGCCGCACGCTTTTTGCCACGCACTACCATGAATTAACCGCGCTGGCCGCGACACTGGACGCGCTAACGTGTCATGCCATGCAGGTGAAAGAATGGAAGGGCGATGTGGTGTTCCTGCACGAAGTGGGGCCGGGGGCGGCGGATCGGTCGTACGGCATTCATGTCGGATCGCTGGCGGGCTTGCCCGACAAAGTAGTGGCGCGCGCCGAGACCATTTTAAAAACGCTGGAAGCGGGCGAGCAGTCATCCGCCTTGACCCAGCTGGCCGACGGCCTTCCATTATTTAATTCTGAAAGCCCGGATGAAGCGACAACTTCTGCGCCCTCAGAGGTTGAACAGGCGCTGGCGGATATCAGCACCGATGAGATGAGCCCTAAAGAAGCGCTGGAATTTTTGTATCGCCTTAAACGCATTGCAAGCGGCGAATAAGCTCGATGGCCGCAAAACCTAAAATCAAGCTGCCTCGCAAAATAATTGAGCGCAAAAAGTTGGTCGCCAGCCTTGCTGCAATTTCTGAAAGCAGTGATGTACTGGATCCCGATGTGCGCCTGCAAATTCTGGAGGTTTTTCGCGAAGCCCTTGAAACGGGCCGGGCCGAAATTGAACGCCGCTTTGACAAAAACGAAGCCGATGGCGCAGAAACCTATGCGGCGGGGTCTTATTTGCTCGACCAGATCACGCTGACACTGTTTGAATTTTCAACGGGCTTCGTTTTCCCGCCAAACCCAGAAACCAAAACCGATACCAGCGCCATGGCGGTGGTGGCCACCGGCGGCTACGGGCGCGCCGAAATTGCGCCCCATTCCGATATCGATCTGATGTTTTTGTTTCAACGCAAACCCGTTCGTCAGTCGGAAAAAGTGGTCGAATGGATGCTGTATATGTTGTGGGATTTGGGGCTTAAGGTCGGTCACGCCACACGCTCGGTGGGCGAAGCCATGAAGACGGCCAAGGAAGACCATACCATCCGCACATCCATGCTTGATGCGCGTTTGGTGGCGGGTGACGCGGAAGCTTATCAAAATTTTGAAACCCGCTTTGGCCGCGAAATGTTAAGTGCCAAACAAACCGATTTTGTGAAAGCCAAGCTGGACGAACGCGATCATCGCCACGAACGCATGGGCGATTCGCGTTACGTCTTGGAACCCAACATTAAAGACGGCAAAGGCGGTTTACGCGATCTACAAACGCTGTACTGGATTGCCAAAGCCATTTACCGCATCGAGGATATTTCCGAACTGGTTTCACGCGACGTGTTCGAGCGATCCGACGCCCTGCGTTTTGCCAAGGCGCAACAGTTTTTGTGGGCGGTGCGGTGTCATCTGCATTTTACCGCCGGGCGCCCAGAAGAAATTTTAAGCTTCAATGTGCAGGGCGATCTGGCCAAACGCATGGGTTATCGCAACCGCAAAACCTCAAGCGGTGTTGAGCGTTTTATGAAGCACTATTTCCTGATCGCAAAAGACGTAGGCGACCTGACCCGCGTGTTGTGTGCGGTG
The DNA here is from genome assembly GCA_030637205.1 of Thalassospiraceae bacterium. Lineage (GTDB taxonomy): Bacteria > Pseudomonadota > Alphaproteobacteria > Rhodospirillales > Magnetovibrionaceae > DAOVVL01. The sequence goes on from DAOVVL010000219.1 coordinate 3,502, forward strand.
CTGGAAGAGCAGCACGCCAAAAAATCAAAGCTCGGGCTTCCGTCATTGCCGTTTCGCAAAGGCAAGGCCAGCGGCTTCAAGATCGATGCCGGGCGCTTGACGGTCGAAAAGCCATCGGTCTTCTCGAAAGACCCGGTCAACCTGTTGCGCCTGTTTAGCGAGGCAGAACGGTTCGATGTGGACATTCACCCCGAAGCGTTGCGCCAGATATTCAAAAATTTAAAACGTATCGATCCCAAAGTGCGCAAGGACCCGGAAGTCAACCGCCTGTTTCTTAATATGCTGTGCAATCCCAAAGGCCCGGAGCTAACCTTGCGACGATTGAACGAAGCGGGCGTGATCGGCCAGCTGATCCCCGATTTCGGGCGCGTCGTCGCCCAGATGCAATACGACATGTATCACGTCTATACGGTCGACGAGCACACCATCAGGGCGATCGGTATCCTGTCGCGCATCGAGTCCGGCGAACTGAAAGACGACCATCCGGTTGCGTCGTCCGTTATCCACGAGGTGCAATCCCGGCGGGTGCTTTATCTGGCGGTGCTGCTGCACGACATCGCCAAGGGCCGCGGCGGCGATCATGCGGAACTGGGGGCCGGGGTCGCCGAACGACTGTGCCCGCGTCTGGGCCTCAGCGACTGGGAAACGGAAACCGTGGCCTGGCTTGTCCGCTATCATCTTCTGATGAGCCGCAGCGCGTTCAAGC
>DAOVVL010000139.1 GCA_030637205.1 Thalassospiraceae bacterium
GGTCTACTTATGACGGCCTCATGAAGGCCGGCGACGTTGATTAACAGACTAGTCGTGTTCCTTGTTGTGTTCGGGCCTGCATCGGTGCAACCGATTACGACTGGGGTCATTCGAAGATGAAGGAACGCCTGCGCAACAACCGCATGCCTCCGTTGGTCGAGTTTGACATCCCCGAAGAACACCGCGATGGCCCGACCGGCAAAGAAGTACCGATGCTCGCCGATTGGGTTGCAGCTGGCGCGAAGAATGATGATAATTTCAAAAACAACATTCTTCCGCTTTTCACCGGCGAAGATGCATGGGGTGAGGGCACAGGCGCCTGCACCGATTGTCACTTTGACAACAGCGAAGATTCCTACCATGAAATGGATCTTACCTCTTATGAAGGCATCATGAAGGGCGGCGACGTTCTTTCACAGCCTCCTGGAGTTCCGCTGTTCGGTCAGTCCGCTATCGGTGCTACCGATTACGACTGGAGTCATTCCAAGATGAAGGGACGTCTGCGCAACAACCGCATGCCTCCCGGAGTTGAGTTTGACATCACCGAAGAAAACCGTATGGGACCGATTGTTGCCCATGGCGTCTTTGGCGACATGTAAGCAATAACGTTTCGATGCTTAGATAAAGGCGGGAGGGTCACCTCCCGCCTTTATTTTTTTGCCCAAAGCGATAACGTCAATTTTTTGCCTGAATTTTTATTCCAGCTTTGATATGCTGGCGACCATCCAGTTTTGGCCAATTTTAACCGCTTTTTTCAGGGACCCACCATGAGCAAAATAACAAAAATAATCAGCGCAGCACTTATTATCGGTGTCGCCGGCGCCGCCATATGGCTTGGCTTCAGCACGGCCTCCACTGCCAAGGGTGATGCCCTTAAACTGGTATGGAGCACCAAGATGGGCGGTTCGATCAATCTGGCCCCCGAAGTGATCAGTGACATGGTGCTGGTGACGCCTAAAGGTGGTCACCTGAACGCGTTGAACAAGGCTGATGGCAGTGCTGCCTGGAACTATAACCCCGACGAAGGGGTGTGGCCGCGCAGCCTCGGCAATGATGGTGAGCGGGCCTTCGTGTGCCTTAAAGGGGGCAGGCTGGCGGCACTGAACGCTAACGATGGTGCGGTGCTGTGGAAAACCGATCTGGGGATCAATTGCCTGCGCCCCCCGTTTTTCGCAAATGACACCCTTTATGTGTCCACGACCTTCGTCGGCGCCGGGCTGCCCAGCACGACGCTCACGGGGGCCAAGTTCTTTTCCATCAACCCCGCAGACGGCACCATTAACTGGGAACTGACCACCGACACATACCTGCTGCAAACGGCCTTTCGCACGGGCGATACGGTGTATCTGGGCGGCAGCTTCTATAAAGCTGACTACGAAATTGACGAAGGTGGCCTGATCCGCATATACGCACTGGATGCGGCCAGCGGTAAAACAAAATGGACCTACGAAGCCGAAGACGGCTTCCCCAAGGCACTTTACGCCACCCAGGACCGGCTGGCTTATGTGGGCTATGATGATTATGTAATCGGCCTTGATACGGCAACGGGGAAAAAGCTGTGGCGGCGTGATACCGGCAACTGGGTACCTTCGTTGAACGGTTTGGGTGATACGGTCTACTACGGATCAGCCAACACCAATGTCCATGCCTGGAATATGTCGGATGGTAAAACCGTCTGGAAATACAATATTCCCGGTGAATCGTTCAATTACATGCTGGGCCGCCCGATGTTTGGCGATGGGCGGATGTATTTCCTGAGCCAGCGCGGAACCGCTATTGCGCTGGATCTTGATGACGGTGAAATGCTGTGGTCGCAACCCACAGGCATAACAGCACGTGCGGGCCTGAACATCAGCGGAAAAACTCTGTATATCGTGGATAAAAACGGCACCGTTTACGCCTACGATATTCTCAAATAAGTGCCGATTGGGGCAGCCCTGAAAGCACCCGCCACCGGCCCCACGGCCCATTGACTGCGAAGGCTTATAGTGGATTTTACTAATATGTTGTGGTATACAGAGTGTTAGGGTGCCTGACCTGAACAAAAACGAACTTGCCGCACATCAAGGAGGTTGTGATGAAAAGTTTCTCCAGCACTTTCGCCCCCACCTTATTTGCAACCTTCACAGCTTTAATTGCCTTAGGCTTATCACCTTCGGCAAGTGCATCAGATCACGCATCTTTTAAGGATACGGTTCTTCCCATTCTCACCAAGCACTGCGCGGAATGTCATACCGCCGGTGGCGAAGGCGTGCAAGCCAGCGGGCTGGACCTTTCTTCGTATGAAGGTGTGATGAAGGGAACGGATCACGGCCCGGTGGTGGTTCCCGGCGATGCATTTACCAGCAACATCATGGTGTTGATCGATGGTCGCGCCGGACCTGAGCTTAAAATGCCGCACGGGCGAAAAGATTTAAGCCGTCAGGAAAAGGTGCTGCTGCGTCGCTGGATCAACCGCGGCGCCCACGAAAACTGATCTGCCCTTGCGCCAGAACTTCGCGCGACCCGAAACCCTGAAAATTCAGCACCATAACTGAAGCGGCGCGATGGCGATTGTATGGGCATCCGTCGGCCATTCGTGCTAGACTAAGACGCTTTTTACAAAGTACATCAAATATCAAAGCATCAATTTTGCACCCTTTAGGATCAAAGTGAACACAACTTTGATTGCAGGGGTTGCAGAGGCCGTTCGGTAACTGCGATCAACGGAGCGCGCGCCGGGTCATGCTAAATGATGAAACCAAACAGCTGGATATTTTCACAATGTCCGACAACCTGGCTAATATGGGGGCATTTTTTGCCATCCTCGCCTTGTCGGTCTTGGGCGGTTCCATGTTACTTGCAGATATGTTGTTGGGCCTTCGTGTGCTTACGTACTCGTTGTTTGTCGTCACGTTCTGGTTTTACATTCGCTCAGTCCAGGCCAACTTGGCGAACTATAAACACTTTGATGCGTGGGTTATGCTCGCCCCCGAAAACAGGCCCCCCGGTGAATGGGCCGAGAAAGTTGTGCGGTGCGCCGTTCATCAGTCGTATGAACGCTGGACCCGGCATTTTTCAATGGCACTGGGGATATCGCTGGCCCTGACCCTGATCGGACATCTGGCCCTGCCTTCATAAATTGCTTTTGGGCAAAAAGATAAAATTGAAAATGTAATCATCACGATCTTCGGCTGGCTTTTCCGGATTATGGTGGCGGGCCGGGTCGAACGCGGAAAAATCGGTCAGCACCCCTTTCCACAAAAACATCGGCCGATAACCCATGGCCGCCACACGATCAATAGATTCCAAAATGGGGATGCGGTTGTGGGCCTGCTCAATTTCGATGATTAAAACCGGATGATATTTAGCGATGGTTTGTTTGGCGCCTTCAAGCACTTCAAATTCATGGCCTTCCACATCAATTTTAATCAGGCCGACGTTTTGAATATTTTCATCATCCAACGGGCGAAGCTCAACCGATGCCTCACCATAGGAATCGCCGACCTTGTCGTAATTCAGGCTGGCGCCCTGGTTGGAATATCCCTTGCGCCCCAGCGGGACCCGCAATACCGACTTGCCGGTTTTATCTGAAAGCGCCACGGGCGAAACCGTCACGTTTGATGTGCCGCGGCTTCCGGCTTCAAGAATTTTGAAAATCTTCGGGTTGGGCTCATAGGCATACACATGGGCAGACGCCTGTGACAGCCAATAGGTATAAACGCCCTTGTTTGCACCAATATCAATGCTGACCTTGTTGGGGTCACACAAAAAAGGGATCAGGCTTAGTTCCGCTTCGCCGCGACGGCGTTCGCGGTGCGCCCGGTATTTAAAATACAGCGATGGCGGCACAAATATATTTTTCAGCTTTTCCTCAAACGTCGAGGTCGGCTCCCAATCGTCATTATTTGTGGTCATCTGGGTCGGGTCCATTCAAAGCGCGGAGATAGCTTAATTTCCCAGACAATATCGTACCCTCACAATTTTGGCACGGCCTAACTTACTTGCTCATTTAGTTTTTCCAGCACTATGGCGGCTATTCTGCTGGTTTCATCAAGGGGGGTATGCGACTCACCCACCAGCATGCCGGCAAATGGCTGGGTGATGCCTTCGCCTTGCATCATCCCATGAAAGGCATCGAACTTTTTCGACCCGCCTTCCAGCGCCATGGTCAGCACAGGCTTTCCGGTTGATGCGGCTTCGGTAATCATCGAGACAGAATCGCTGGTCACCAAAATGTAATCAGCCAGTGCCAGCATGGCAAAATACGGGTTTTCGCCGTGGCCATCCCAGATCATCACGTCCGTGTCTGCCAGTTGCCCAGATATGATTTCCTTGTTCGCATCACCTGTGCGTTGGGAAAAAGTCAGCACCATGCCGCACCCCTGCTGAGTAAGGGCTTTAAGCTGCTGTGCAATCCTATCAGCGATTTGTGGGCTCATATTATAAGACTTGCTGGTGCCACCAATCAGGACCGCGATCAGTGGCTTTGAGAGAGCTGCAAACTGGTCCTTAAACTGCTCAGCAGCAATGCCCAGCTTTTCTGGCGTCACCTTGTGCAACGCGCCCAGTGTTGGATAGACATTGTCGCCCACCACCCGGTCATGGCGCGGCGCGGCGATCAAATCAAAATACCGGCAAGGTACGCGGGGGTCCTGGATATGCACGGTGAAGGTTTTGCCGCCACTGGCCTTTTTGATGGCAATGGAAAGTGCGACTGAGCGTCTGCCACACGTAATCAACAGGTCTGGCCACGGGGGTTCAAGCGGGTCTGAGCTGGCCCCTACCCCACTAAGCGCGCCCGGTGCCATATGCCCCGGCAACCAGCGCCACGGGGCTTGCAAGCTGACGGTCTTTTCAACGAACGACATGCCAATGCGTTCAGCCAAGCCCAGCGCCTGTGAACGCATACCGGCTTCACCGGTTGTCATCACCCAACATGACATGATCGAATCCTGTGTTTTCGGGATGGGGCTTTAAGCTGCTTTGCCAATGGGATCATCAGGGAAGCACAGTTCGTGACGCGCGCGCCATTCATCGGTGACATAATTGACGATCAGGTTTTTGCGAATGCCGGCCATGGGGCGTTTTTCATAACCATGCCACGTATCGGGGCTGGGAACGAAAATAAGCGCGTGATCGGACTTGTATGGGGAAGATCCGATCAAGGTGTCAGGGCCATCATATATAGATGTTCCCCAATTCACGGCGTCTTCGTCGTGCGATAAATAAATCAGCATGGTAAATTTCTTCACCCCAATATCGGTATGGGGTTCCAGCCAGAAACCGGGGCTGTCCAGCGTGTATTCGATTCTGAGGTTGGTGCCTTGCAGATCGACGCCACACACCTTTTCAATTTCTGAAACTAATTCGGGGCTTTGAAAAGCATCGGCAATGGCGCCGCAAACCGGGAACTGTTCGCGACGCTCAACATCGAAATAGCCGCGTTTTTCGTTGTTGTTTTCCCGCTTTCCCACCGAATAGTCCATCCGGGGCACCGCAATAGGAAGATCTAGAACTTCGTCAACCACCTCTGCGCCCAGCGCATCGCTTAACATCCAATGAGAATAAGGATCGGTCGGATTGTCGCCGGTTTTGAGCGATTTAATGAAAGTCGATTTGATTTTCTCGGCTGAAGGCATGGCCAGTTTCCACCTGTGATTTGATCTTGTGAATATGTAGGCGTGTGAGGCCGTCTGTCAAGCTCACAGGCCCGTTGATGATCCTGCGGCTGAAGGGCATTGATCCAGGCATCGCAACTCGACAAAAAAGCCCCTAACGCATTGCGTTAAGGGCTTTGTTTGCACTCAAAAAACGAGTTGTTGCTTAGCCTTGGCGAATGTTGACCAGGAACTTGTCAACTTCCCCGCGCAAGATTTCAGATTGCTGGCTTAGCTCGGTTGCCGCAGACAGCATCTGTTCCGCCGACTGGCCGGTTTCAGAAGCTGCATCATTGACACCGGTAATGGTCGCTGAAACTTCACTGGTGCCAGCAGCAGCCTGTTCAACATTGCGCGCAATTTCCTGCGTTGCCGCGCCCTGTTCTTCTACCGCTGCCGCGATGGTAGAAGCGATCTCGTTCATTTGGCTGATGGTATTGCCGATAGAA
>DAOVVL010000083.1 GCA_030637205.1 Thalassospiraceae bacterium
ATCTGGTCGTAAGCCGTGTTGATCGCCGCCATCTTTTCGTTGGCGACTTCAATAAATTCCTGGGGCATGCCTTGGGCAATCAAGGTATCGGGATGATTTTCGCGCGACAGCTTGCGATACGCCGTCTTGACCGCATCGTCGCCGGCCGTGGGCGTGATGCCCAGAACTTCATACGGGTTGGGCGCCCCATCACCCATGTGTGAAACGCGGATGCGTTCAAAATTATGCGCATCAAAACCAAAAATCAAAGCGACCGCTTTAAGGTAATCGAGTTCAGCCGGATGCACCACGCCATCGGCCTTGGCGATATGAAACAGGCCGCCCAGCATTTCTTCCAAAATTGCCGGTTGATGACGGAACATGTCTGCCACCTGTTGGGCGTAGGGCTCAAACCCGTCCGTGGTATCTTTTGCTTTATCAAACAACTTGGCAACGTTATCCATCTCGGCGGGCGGAATATGGAAAAGCTGCTTGAAGGCGTTGACCTCATCGCGTGTGACCTGCCCGTCTGCCTTGGCCATCTTGGCGCCCAGCGCGATGATGGCGAGCGTGAAGGCAACTTCGCGTTGATCGCGGCTGGCTTCACCAACGCCTGCTTTCATGCGGTCAACCGCGTGTCCGGCCACGGCACCCAAAAGCGCGCCCAGCGGGCCACCCAACGCAAACCCGGCTGTGCCGCCAATAATCTTGCCCCAAATACCCATGCTTGTTCACACCTGTCTAAATAATCCAGCCAACAGCTTAGCGCCTTCATGTTCCATGACAAGGCCCACCCATAAGACGCCCGGCAAAGCGCTGCATCGTTGGCAAAAGCCGGGCCAAGTTAAAGAGATATCCATGAATAAAAGATTCGCAACCGCCCAGACGCCCAAAATTGTTACGGGCGCACGGTTTTGGCGGTTTTCAAGCATCTAGGGGCAAACTCAATGGGGAAAATTGTCGTGACCCGCCAGATGTGATAGAACTAAGTCAAATAAAATAAACCAACATACAGGGAGCGGGGACCGGGCAATGGCGGGTCCCTTTTGGTGTATTTGGTAAAGTATCTAAATTTAAGAGCAGGCAGCGCGGACAAATGAAACGCAAGTTTAAAAACATTTACCCTGCCGCGATTATTATCGCAGGACTTGTGGCGAACGCTGCCCATGCCCAACCGCTTGAATCGGAATTGACGTTGCTGTTGGCAACGCACCCCAACATCAAACGTGCGGAACTGGGAGTGGAATCGGGTCGCGCCGGAGTTGATATTGCGCGCGCTACATATTATCCAAGAATAAATGTTACCAGTAGTGCCGGGCCGAGCGTTATCGACAGCCCCAGCGAACGCGCAACTGACCCCGACGGCGCACCCTGGTCGCGGACCTTCCAAAAAGTCGGAACCACGATCACGCAAAATATTTTTGATGCCGGGCGCATCGGGTCAGACGTCATGCTTGCCGAATTAAATCGTGAGATTGCAGAAATTTCACTGGAAAGCGCGCGCCAGAACACCATGTTTGAGGCGATCCGCGCATACATCGATGTTCTGCGCCAACGCCGGCTGGTTGATATGGCCACCGAAAACGAACGCACCATTCAACGCCAGCTTAATCTTGAAGATGAACGGGTGCGTCGCGGTTCAGGTATTGCCGTGGATGTGTTGCAGGCAAAATCACGGCTACAAATCGCAAAAGAACGCCAGGTCGGTTATGAAGGCGCGCTAGACAATGCCATCACCCGCTACAACCAGATATTCGATCACCCACCACAGATCGGCACCATGATTGATCCGTCGCCACCGGCCGAAGTCATTCCCAGCCAAATTGATCGCGCCGTCGAAATCGCACTTTCTGAAAATCCTTCGTTGATCAGCAGTTCAACCACGGTTGAAGCCGCCCGCGAGCGGCGCGAAAAAACCAAAAGTGAATTCTTTCCAACCATTGATGTGGTCGGGGCCGCAAACTTTGAAAAGCACAGTCAGGGAACCATTGGTGTGCGGCGTGACTATTCCGTTATCGTGCAAGCCAATTGGGACATTTTTACCGGGTTTTCCAGCAAGGCATCGTCTGAAAAAGGAAATTTTGATTATCAGGCCAGCCGCGAAAGTTATGATCAGGTTTCACGCAAGGTGATCGAGCAGGTCCACCTTTCGTGGCAATCGCTGATTACGGCTGGCAAGCGCAAATATCTTTTGGGCAACGCCGTCAACATCGCATCCGAAGTCGCGACATCGAGAACCAAATTGCGCGACGCGGGCAAGGAAACCATTATCAACGTTCTGGACGCTGAAAACGAAGTCAACAACGCCCAGATCAATTACACGTCATCGTCTTACGATGAACGCATCGCCGTTTATCAATTGCTGTTGGCAATGGGTCGGTTGAACCCGGAATACCTGATGATACGTTAGCCTTCGTTGAAATAATCAATGGCCGCTTCGGCGCATTCGATATCCTGTTCCGGCGTACCACCCGAAAGCCCGATACCGCCCACAATCACCCCATCAGCTTCAACCGGAACACCGCCGCCCACGGTTGAAAAGCGCCCGCCCCACGTCGTCTGGATACCGTGACCCAGTGTGCCGGGCACCGCATATTCGCTGTAGAACGCAGTCGGCCTTTTTGAAATGGCCGCGGCAAAGGATTTATCCTGCGCCAGTTGCACGCTTAGAATTTTTCCACCATCCATTCGGTGAAACGCGATCAGGTGGCCGCTTTCATCCATCACCGCAATGCACATTGCAACGCCAATGGCGGTTGCCTGCTCGGTGGCGCCTTCGATTAGTACGTTGGCATCCTCAAGCGATAGGCGTTCGATGGATAACATGGTGATTTCCCCCTGGTTGGTTTTCGGTTTTGAAATATTACTCTGATCTGGGCGTGATGGCGATGCCGTCTGATACACGATCACCGGGATGCACCACAACCCGTGCGCCGGGTTTGAGGCCCGAAAGCACTTCGGCGACGTCGCCATTCATGTGGCCGACTTCAAGCTTGGTGAGCCTGGTGCGCCCGTCAACCACCAGATACGCAGCCCACGAACCGCGGCTTCGAAACAGGGCCGATATGGGGGCTTGAACAATGCCATCCCCCTTCCATTGCAAAATGGCGGTTTCAACCCTGAACCCGTGACCGAGACTTTGCGGCAGGGCTGTGGACTGGATAAAGTCGATCACCACATCGATGCGCTGTTCTTCAATGCCCAGCACCGAAACCTTGGTGTAACCATAAGGTTCGATCCGGCGCACCCGGCCCACCAGTTCCGGGCCACCCCAGTTTTCGATGATAACTGCGGCACCTTCGCGGATGCGCACCGCATCGCTGGTCAACAAATCAACCACAATTTCAAGATCGCGCGGGTTGCCGATTTCCAATAGCGGCGTTCCCACCGCGACCACCCCTTCGCTTTCCAGCAAGACACGAAGCACGGTGCCATTAATGGGTGAGCGAATTTCGATGCAGCAATCGCCGCCGCCTTCATGGCTGGTGGTGGGTGCAATCAGGTGCGCACGCGCGGTCTGTAATTCGTGGGTTCTGACCTTCAGCGTGGCTTCGGCACTTTTTACCGCAGCCATTTGGGTGGCGGCAGCCAGTTCGGCGATTTCGAGGGCACGTTTGGATACCGTGCCTTCTTGTGCCAGCGTCTGGGTGCGCTTTAATTCGCCACGGGCAAATTTATGCTCCGCCATCACCTGTTCCAGCACGGCTTCGGCCTGTGCCTGTGCATCTTCGGCGGCCTGCTGGCCGGCTTCGGCTTCGGCGCGCGAACGATCATCAAGAAATGTCGGATCGGCTGGCTGGATCACCACCAACACGGTGCCACCGCGTTCAACCGGGTCCCCGGCTTCGGCCTGGATGCGCAACACCCGCCCGGTCACGGGCGCCGATATCTGGTAAATGTCACGAACGCGGGTTTGCCCTTCGCCTTCGACATAGACTTCCATCGGCCCCTGGCTAACCACACCCAAATCAACCGGAACCGCCTTGGGCCAGAAAGCCCAGCCCAAAAAAGCTGCCAGCGCAGCTGCGATCGCTGCCCACAGGGCGCGACGAGACCATGTTGCGTTAACGGTTTTTGACACGGTTCTGGATTGTGCCGGTTGAACCATAGCGTTTCAGTTCCTTCTTTTATGGGCGCAAGCGCCCATTGTTTTAGTTTACTCCCGCGTTTTAAGGGACGCCACCAAATCAAGATGGGCGATTTGGCGTTGGGTAATAATGGCCGTGCCGACGGCTGCCGCCAGCACCACGGAAATTGAGTAACCGAACGTGGCGCTGGAGATCACCAGCGGGATTCGGTACAGGTCGGTATCGAGCGACAAAGTCCACAACCACGCCAGCGCCACACCGATCACCACACCGATGGGCAGCGCCACCAGGGTCAGCAGGCCAAGTTCGCCCAACAGGATGTATGAAACTTCGTTGCGGGTAAAACCCAAAACCCTCAGGCTCGCCAGTTCGCGGGCGCGTTCCGATAGCGAAATGCGCCCGGCGTTGTAAACCACGCCAACGGCGATCACGACGGCGAATATGGTATTAAAGAAATTCATGATGTTGATATTTTCCTCAAGCGTGTTGCGAAAAGCCTGAAGCATGGTTTCCTTCACCGAAACCTGTGCCACGCTGGGGGTATCTTTCAGCATGGCGTAAAAATCATCGGCGTAAGCTTCATCCAACATGACATGCACACCCGATGTATTATCGCCTTCCAACAATGCGCGATTGAGTGTTTTCAAATCCATATAGGCCGGGCTTGCGATATAAACTTCGGAAATCATGGTCACCGGCAGCAATAAGGTTGGTTTGCGTCCTTCGCGCACATCAACTTCGATCACGTCGCCCAGACCAGCACCTAGAATTTCTGCAAGCTTGGTTGAAAGCGCCACCCCCTTTTTGGGCACATCGACCGCCTTCAAGTCCCGGTCCAGCAACCGGTTCAATGTTGCACCCTGTACAATTCCTCTAATAAACATGCGCCGCTCGTTTGATCCAAAGCGAAGCGTCGCCGGAACATAGCGATACGGTTCCGCCACCATCACACCGGGCATGGAAGCAACGTTCTCAACCACCCTTTGAGGCTTGGGTTCAATAAAACTGACCGTGGCGTCTTGCCTTTCGATCATGGTGAACTGTGTTTCAATAAGCGTTTCGGTCGCATCCTGGAAAAACATGGCTGAAATCAGCAGCGCCACGCCCATGCTGATGCCGATGCACGTTAGCCCCGAACGTACCGGCCAGCGAAATGTGTGGCGAAGAATCATGCGCGTAGGGCCAAGCGCCTTTTTGATCCACCTGTCGTTTTTACTGCGCCGATAGGACGTTGGCGGTTGCGGGGCCATGGCCACCGCCGGCGAAAGGTCGGCGGCGGTTCTCACGGCATGCCAGGTGCCGATGAGCGCCGCTGCGAAACTGATAGATGCGGCGATAACATACATATCGCCGTGCATGCTGAAATACAAAAAGGGAAAGTGAAAAAACTCCTGATACATAACGGCCAGGCCCCGCCCCAGCCATGTTCCGGCAATGGCCCCCATTAAATATCCCACCGCGGTAATCACCATCACAAATTTGACGTAATGCAAAGCCACCGCACGGGTGCTGTAACCAAAGGCTTTCAGCAAGCCGATCTCACTGCGTTCAAGTTCAACCCATCTGGAAACCGCCATATTCAGCAAAAACATTGCCACCGCAAAAAAGATTGGCGGTGCGACCCTGCCCATATTTTCCAATTGCTCCATTTCACCGGAAAGATACCAGTGTGAAATCTGGCGATCACGTCCCAGCGCCCCAATGCCGCCGTATGGGTCCAGCACCTCGTCGACCTTTGCGATCACCTGATCGCGGTTCGCGCCCGGTTCCATATGCAGGACAATTTCGTTAAATGCACCTTCCATATTAAAGATCGCCGCCAGCATGGAACGCGGCATCCACATGACGGCAAAGCGCAGATCGTCGGGGAACATGGCCCCCGGTGCAAGGGCGTAAATAAATTCAGGCGACAGCACAATTCCGGCGATTTCAAAATCGCGCTTGCGCCCGTTAATCAAGGCCGTGACCTTGTCGCGCGGTTTCAGGCCATGGGCCATGGCGAAGGCTTCCGAAATCAGGACCTCGTCGCGGGCACCGGGGCGAAACCATCGGCCCTCGGTCAGGTAAAGGCGGTTGATCGCCGGGTGATCCTTGTCGGGGTATGAGAGGATTTTTTCCTGCGCGGGTTCGCGGATGCCCGGCATATCAAGCGTCGCGACTTTTGAAATGCGCCCTTCGGCGCGGCGCACACCGGGAATGTTTTCGATACGCACAACTGCGCTATTGGGGGCACGTTTCAGTGGGGCGAAAACATCTGCAAAACCGTAACGTTCATAGTATGCATCGCGCGTATCACCTAGCGAACGCAACATGCCTTCGCTCATGATGTACATGGCGACACCGGCGGCCACCACCATCGCAATGGCCAGCGCCTGCGCCCACATCCGCATCAGGTCGCGTATCAGTTTTCGATCCAGCGGCTTGAAAAATGTCATTACCATGACAGTTCCTCCGGCCGTTTGCGGCTGGAGTTTTCAATCACCTCGATAATGTGGCCATCGGCCAGCAAGATCACCCGGTCTGCCATATTGGCGACGGTTGCGTTGTGCGTGATGATGGCCGTGGTGGTGCCAAGTTCGCGATTGGTTTGTTCAATGGCTTGAAGCACCGTAATGCCGGTTTTAATGTCCAGCGCGCCGGTCGGCTCGTCACACATGAGAATGTCGGGCTGTTTGGCAATGGCACGTGCAATCGCGACGCGCTGTTGTTCGCCGCCCGATAGTTCAGCCGGAAAATGATCCATCCGGTGTGAAAGGCCGACCACGCCCAGCGCATCGTCAGAAGACATGGGGTTGATCGCGATCTCGGTCACCAGGTCCACGTTTTCGCGCGCCGTCAGGCTGGCCACCAGATTGTAAAACTGAAAAACGAACCCGACATGATCGCGGCGGTATAGGGTTAGCGCGTGGTCATCGAACTGGGTCAGCTCATCGCCGCGAAAATACACGGCCCCGGCACTGGGCCGGTCCAGCCCACCCAGAATGTTCAATAGCGTTGATTTGCCGCTGCCGCTGGGGCCGAGAAACACCACCAGTTCGCCTTCAAACAGGGATAGATCGACGCCACCCAGCGCCGTCACCTCAAGGGCGCCGGTCTGATAAACCTTGGACACGCCGCGCGCTTCAAGCGTCGGGATGGTTGAGATTGCGCGCTCAGGGCTGGTTTTGTTCACCGCAAACTCCTGAAAAGTCCTGCCTTAACAATAGCATGGACTAGGCCGCATCGCTATTGCGAAACCTCAGGCGCGGTTCAGGCAGGGTTCAGGGGAGGGGTGGCATATTGGGCTCAACAAATTCACCGTTAAGCACGATAGCCATCAAATCAGGAGCCAAGCCTATGAAAGTCCGCACCCCTTCCAAGATCGAAAGCGTCAGCCTCGGCTTTGGCATTATCGCTATTTTTGCGGCCGTTGGTGTGTTTTCACTGG
>DAOVVL010000349.1 GCA_030637205.1 Thalassospiraceae bacterium
CATCAACGTGACGCCGATGGTTGATGTGATGCTGGTGTTGTTGATCATCTTTATGGTTACCGCCCCGTTGCTGACCGTTGGCGTGCAGGTGGACCTGCCTAAAACCAAGGCCGGTTCGCTGGGCGGGCAGGATGAACCGCTGGCGATCTCGGTTGATAAGGATGGCAACATTTTCGTGCAAGACACCGAGGTCGAACTGGGCGCCATGGTCGCGCGCCTACAGGCGGTCAGCGAAAACAATCCAGATGTGCGCATTTTCGTGCGCGGCGACGCATCGGTGGATTATGGCCGCGTGATGCAGGTCATGGGATCGCTCAATGCGGCAGGCTTTAGCCGCGTGGCGCTGATTACGCGCACGCAGGATGTGCCTAAGCCGCAAAAAAAGAAAAACAGCAAGTAGCCGTCAATTAAAGGACACCCGTTGAGCCGTTCCGTACTCTTTTCGCTATTGTTTCACGTTTGCCTGGTTGTGCTGGGCTATTTCGGGCTGCCTTCGTTTCGTGATCGCGGCCCGGTGGAACTGCCGGTAACGGTCGAAATTCTGACGGTGGCCGATATCACCAATGTTCCGACGGCTGCCAAAAAGCCACCGCCCCTTAAAGAAAAGCCCACGCCGCCACCGCCACCACCACCCAAGGTCGCCGAAGCCGCACCCCCGCCACCACCGCCCGAACCGGAGCCCGAGCCGGAGCCTGAAAAGGTTGCGCTTGCCATTGAGCCGGAACCCCGGCCCAAGCCCAAGGCCAAGGAAAAGCCCAAGCCCAAGCCGGTAGAGTCCAAGGCGCCGCCGCGGCCCAAACCAAAGCCCGCGCGCAAGCCCGCGCCGCCGGACCCGTTTGCATCGGTGCTGAAATCGCTGGAAGAGCTGAAAGCGGCGCCGCCGCCCGTGGACGAGCCGGCCAAAGAAGTGGAAAAGCCGGAGCCTTCATTCGAAGAACAGATGGCTAGCGCCTTAGAAACGCCACAACCGCGGCGCGATAGTGGCCCGCAGTTGACCATCAACGAGATCGATCTGGTGCGCCAGCAAATCATGCGTTGCTGGAACCTGCCCGCAGGTGCTAAAGACGCCCATGAAATGATAGTTGATATACATATGTTTATGAGCACGGATGGATCGGTACGCGAGGCGCGCATTATCAATCAGGGCCCCATGGCTTCCGATCCGTTTTTCCGGGCCATGGCAGAGAGTGCATTAAGGGCCGTTACCAGATGTTCTCCGCTCAAACTGCCGGCTGACAAATACGAGCGCTGGAAAGACCTTTCGCTGAGATTTAATCCCAAGGATATGTTTGGCCCATGACAACCTGCCGCCTAAATATTTTTGCATTTGCCCTGTTGTTGCTGGCCGCGATTGTGCCAACGTCCGCCAATGCTGAATTAAAGATCGATATCACCCGCGGTGTTGTCGAACCGGTTCCCATTGCGGTTGCCGACTTCTTTGGCGATGGCAAAGGTGAAAGTGAATTTGGCGCCAAAATTTCTGCCGTTATTGCCGCCGATCTGGAACGCTCGGGCCTTTTTAGCCCCATAGATAAAAAAGCATTTATCCAGTCGGGTAAAAGCCTCAACAATCTTCCGCGCTTTGGTGACTGGCGTTTGATCAATGCGCAAGCCTTGGTGCAGGGCCGTATTGAAATGACGGTCGATGGTCGCTTGAAAGCCGAGTTTCGTTTGTGGGATGTGTTCGCCGAACAGCAAATGGTCGGCCTGGCGTACTTCACCGTTCCGGGAAACTGGCGCCGGGTCGCGCATATTATTGCCGATGCCATCTATCAACGCATAACTGGCGAGCAGGGCTATTTCGATACCCGCATCGTTTACATTGCAGAAACCGGACCGCGCACGTTGCGCGTAAAGCGTCTTGCGATTATGGATCAGGATGGCGAAAACCATCGCTTTCTGACCGATGGATCGGATTTGATTTTAACGCCGCGCTTTTCACCGACGCTGCAGGAAATTACCTATCTTTCGTATTTCAATGATTTGCCGCGTGTTTACATCTTTAACATCGACAGTGGGCGTCAGGAACTTCTGGGTGACTTTCCCAACATGAACTTTGCCCCGCGCTTTTCGCCAGATGGCAAGGGCGTGATTATGAGTATGTCCAAGGAAGGTAACTCGGAAATTTATACGATGGATCTGGCGACGCGCACAATTCGCCAACTCACCAAACACACCGCCATTGATACCGGGCCAAGTTATTCACCCGATAGTTCCAAAATCGTTTTTGAATCTGACCGCAGCGGCACGCAACAGCTCTATATGATGAAGTCTACGGGTGGCAACGCGAAGCGACTAAGCTTTGGCCCAAGACGCGCCCGTTATGCCACCCCGGTGTGGTCACCGCGTGGTGACTGGATTGCCTTTACCCGTATTTACAATGGCCAGACCGCCATCGGCTTGATGCGCACCGATGGTACCGGCGAGCGGATTGTGGCCTAAACGCAAGCTTACCAGCGTTCATTCGTACGCCTGATCTGGGTTGCCAATGGCGTTGTTTTGATGTTTTTCC
>DAOVVL010000249.1 GCA_030637205.1 Thalassospiraceae bacterium
AGCTGGCCAAAGCCCGCCAAAAAGGCCAGGTGGGTATGTCACAAGAGGTCAAGAGCTGGGCTGTCCTGCTGGGCGGTACGCTGACCTTGGCGATTATGTCGCCGTGGCTGATGTCGGGGGTGAAAATTATGCTGCGGGCTTCATCGAACATTCTTATATCATCCCGGTCGATCCCGAAAATTTGCAAAACATTCTGGCCGAGACCCTGATCGAGATAGGGCTACTCTTGGCGCCTTTCTTTGTGGTGCTGATGCTTTTGGCGGTGTTTGCATCTGTTGTTCAGACCGGTTTGATGTGGTCGCCCGAGCGTATTGCGCCCAACTGGAATAAAATTTCGATTCTGAAGGGCATCAAACGCATGTTTGCCATTCGCTCCATCGTCGAGTTTCTTAAAGGCATTATGAAGCTGGGAATTGTGACGGTGCTGATGGTGGCGATGGCGGTGCCGCTGATGCAGGACCTGGAATTGATGCCGGGCTTTCATATTTCGGAAATGATCGACCGGATATTCCTGGTCATCCTGTCGATCTCGGCCGGTGCCTTGATGGTGATGACCGTGATTGCGGTGCTCGATTTTCTGTTCCAGAAATTTGACTATATGAAGTCGATGCGCATGAGCCGACAGGAAATCAAGGATGAGCACAAGGAAACTGAAGGCGATCCACAGATCAAGGCGAGGATTCGCAAGCTCAGGGCAGAACGTGCCCAACAGCGCATGATGGCAGCGGTTCCCGAAGCCGATGTGGTGATCACCAACCCGACCCATTATTCCATCGCGCTGGAATACAAGATGGAAAGTATGGCCGCGCCGCGGCTGGTGGCCAAGGGTGTGGACCATCTGGCCTTCAAGATCCGGGAAGTGGCCAAGGAACACGATATTGCGATCGTCGAGAACGCGCCGCTGGCCCGCGCCCTTTATTCCGCAGTAGAGATTGACGAAGATATCCCGGTGGAGCATTACAAAGCGGTAGCCGAGGTGATCGGATACGTGATGCGCCTGAAAGGGGATATTCCAAGCGTTGAACCAGAACAACCCATTAACTGACGATACCGAGGCTCTGCCCGAGGCAGAACCGCTGGATCCAAAAGGTTTCCGCCCGTCGCGCGGACCCAGCCCCGGCATCTTTTTGATGCTTGCGGTGCTGGCATCGGTGAGCGCGCTGGTGACGTGGAAAGGCTACGTCGATATTGCCGACCTGGGACCGTGGAGCGGCCTGGTTCCTTATATCGGGGCGCTGCTGGCGGTGCTTTTCACATTGCTCGCCACATGGGCGTTTGGACGTCAATCCAATGAAGATGGTGAAGCCCGTCTGGTGTTTGAAGCCCAGGGCGAGCTTGGCGCGGCGCTGATGATTACGGACAGCTTCGGTCACATGGTTTATGCCAATTCAGCATTTCGCCAGTTGTTTAATAATGACGTCGCCCCCAAAGTGCCGCGCAATTTGCGCCTGCAAAGCGACGATTACGACAGCCGTGAAAAGGCAGAACGTCTTTTGGCGCAAGGGGCCGCCGGCGGGCTGGATCACGATCACATTGCGTTTCAAATTCCGGGGCTCAAGGGCGCCCAACTGCAATGGTGGCACATATCGGTTCGCCCCATGGGGAAATCAAAGAAACAAACCAAGGCTGGCAAAGGCCTGATTGTGTGGACCGGGCGTGACGTTTCGGCCGAACGCGAGCTGGATGCGGTCAGGCGGCGTGAAGAAGGCCTGCTATCGGACCTGCTTGAAAACCTGCCGGTGGGTTTTTTCTCGGTCAATGGCGCGGGCGAGATGGTTTACGCCAACGAGGCGCTGTGTAAATGGCTCGGTGTTACGCTACCTGAAATGAAACAAAACAAGCTGACGTTTGCCGATTTTGTCATCGCGTCAGGATCACTGAACGAAGACGGCGAACCCGACTTAAGCGACGACGATGACGAAGGGCTGCACGGCGAAGTCACCTTGCAGGCGCGTGACGGCACCACGTTTCGCGCGTACTTGATGCAGTCGGGCCGTGAAGGCAGCGATGGCGAACTGCTTTATACCCGCTCGGTCCTGGTGCGCGACGTTGCAAGGCGCACGGCGGCGACCACCGAAGGGCGCATGGACGCACGCGAAATTGCCCGCAGGCTTTACTGGTTGTTTGAAGAAGCGCCGGTCTCGATCGTGCTTTTGGACCTGCAAGGCAACGCAACGGATTGCAACCGCGCGTTTCAGCGTATGCTGGGCAGCCACAAGGAAGATGTGATGGGCCGCCCGTTTGTTGACCGTCTGGCCAAGGAAGACCGCGGCGATGTATCGGCCCAGCTGTCCAAGGTGGTGATGGGAATTTTGCGCGCGGCGCACCTGGAAGTGCGCATGCCCGCCGCCGGTGGGCGCGAGGTCATGGCATCGCTTTATGCTTCACGGATGGAAGATGCGTTTGGCGAAGTCACGGGGCTGGTGTTGCACTTTATTGACACCACCGAGCATAAACATCTCGAAGTGCAGTTCGCGCAATCGCAAAAAATGCAGGCCATCGGACAGCTGGCAGGCGGCATCGCGCACGATTTCAACAATCTTCTGACTGCCATGATCGGCTTTTCCGACCTTTTGCTGACGCGCCACGGGCCGGAAGACCCCTCATTTGCCGATATTCAGCAGATCAAGCAAAACGCCAACCGCGCGACCAATTTGGTGCGCCAGTTGCTGACGTTCTCGCGCAAGGAAACCATGGAGCCGGTGATTTTTGATCCCAACGAGGCCTTGAGCGACCTATCGAGCATGCTCGGGCGCTTGCTGGAATCGCGCATCGAGCTGAACATCGAAAGCGAGCCCGAACTTGCCCTGGTGCGCATGGATCGCAACCAGTTCGACCAAGTGGTGATTAACCTGGCCGTTAATGCCAAGGATGCCATGCCCGGCGGCGGGGTGCTGACGGTGCGCACGCGCAACCTCAACCTTGTGGAACCCATGCAGCGCGGCATGGATCTGGTTCCGGCCGGTGAATATGTGACGCTGGATGTAATCGATACCGGCACCGGCATCCGCAAGGAAGATATGGGGCGCATTTTTGAGCCGTTCTTTTCAACCAAGGAAGTGGGCAAGGGTACCGGGCTGGGCTTATCAACCGTTTACGGCATCATGCGTCAGGTCGCGGGCTTTGTCTTTGTTGACAGCGCGCCCGGCGAAGGCACCACCTTTACGCTGTTGTTGCCCAGCCACACTGCCAAAGGTGAACGCCACCCACAGGCGGATGACGGCGCCACGGACGCTGGCAAGGCCGAAAAGAGCGCCACCCCGGCACCGGGCGCGCCCGAAACCGATTTGACCGGGGTCGGGACCATCTTGTTAGTCGAAGACGAAGACGCGGTGCGCATGTTTGGCTCGCGCGCGCTGAAAAACAAAGGCTATGACGTGCTGGAAGCGGCCAACGGCGAAGCGGCGCTGGACGTGATCAATTCCACCGACGCGCGTATTGACCTGATTGTCACCGACGTGGTCATGCCGGGCATGGACGGCCATACGCTGGTGCAGTTCGTGCGCCAGGAAATGCCGGACATGAAGGTGATCTTTATTTCCGGCTACGCCGACAACGTGATTCCCGGCGGCTTTGGCGACAGCGACTTCGCCTTCCTGCCCAAGCCCTTCAGCCTCAAGGATCTGGCGGCCAAGGTGAAGGAAGTGTTGGACAGCTGAGGCGGGGCTGCCTTCTGGTGCCGCGTCGTCTTTTCCCCGATTCCTCCTCCCGATTCCTTAGGCCCAAATCCGCATTTTACCACCCGCCGGGTAATACCTGAGCTGGCGGCTCGGGACTTCCAATTCTCCAATAATATGCGAACAG
>DAOVVL010000102.1 GCA_030637205.1 Thalassospiraceae bacterium
CGCGTCCAGCGTATCGGTGGTGTTGCGGACTTCTTCCGGTAGGTTCGCCATTTCAGCAATGCCACCGGCGTTATCGGTCACCGGACCAAAAGCATCCAGTGCCACCACGGTGCCGGCCATTGCCAGCATGGTGGTTGCGGCAATGGAGATGCCAAACAGACCGGCACTGAGGTACGTGATGATGATTGCTACGCAGATCACCAACACCGGAAGTGCGGTCGATTCCATTGAAACGGCAAGCCCCTGGATCACGTTGGTACCGTGGCCGGTGGTTGACGCTTCGGCAATGGAGTTGACGGGACGATAGCCGGTACCGGTGTAGTATTCGGTAATCCAGATCAGCAATCCCGTAACCGCCAGACCGGTAAGCGAACTGATATAAATATCGGTTGCGCTGAAGGTAAATCCGGTCGACGTGGTGTAAATGCTATCCCAGCCCAACATCATCGAAATAACGCCGCCGATCAGAATGGCCGAAATCACAGCCGTGGCGAGAAAGCCTTTGTACAAAGCACCCATCACATTGTTGGATGGCCCAAGCTTGACAAAGAACGTGCCGATAACCGAAGCGGCGATGCATACGCCACAGATAACCAGCGGGAACAGCATCAACGTTTCCTGTGCAGCACCGGTGAAGAAAATTCCACCCAGCAACATGGTGGCAACGATGGTCACGGCGTAGGTTTCAAACAGATCAGCCGCCATGCCCGCGCAATCGCCAACGTTGTCGCCAACGTTATCGGCAATGGTTGCCGGGTTGCGTGGATCGTCTTCGGGGATTCCGGCTTCAACCTTGCCCACCAGATCACCACCAACATCTGCACCCTTGGTAAAGATGCCGCCACCAAGACGGGCGAAGATGGAAATCAGCGAAGCGCCAAAGCTGAGCGCGACCAATGCTTCGAGAATATGACGCACGCCTTCTGCGGTGGTCGGGTCGACAATGGTGCGCAGGTACATATAATATCCGGCTACGCCTAACAGGCCGAGGCCCACAACCAGCAGTCCGGTAACGGAACCTGATTTGAACGCAACGTCCATTGCCGGGCCCAAACCCTGTGAACGTGCTGCTTCGGCGGTGCGCACGTTAGCGCGAACCGAAACGTGCATGCCGATAAATCCGGTCACGCCGGATAGAACGGCGCCGATGGCAAAACCAATGGCAGCCGGCAAGCCCAAACGCAAACCCAACAGAACGCAAACCACGACACCGACGATGCCGATGGTGATGTACTGACGTTTAAGATACGCAGCGGCGCCTTCCTGAACGGCGCTGGCAATTTCGCGCATACGCTCATTGCCATCTGGCAACGCCATGATGGAACGTGTGGCATAGGCACCATAAATAACGGCAAGAACACCGCAGCCAATAACTAACAAGTAAATCGATGACATCTAAAACTCCCCAGTAAGATGTAAGTGTAAAAACACCTAAACTCTGTGACTTAGAAAAATAGAGCCGACATACGAATCGGCTCACCCCATAATGAATCGGCAACAAACTGCCAGATTGCCACTGTGAAGGCAACAAAATGACTTGAATAGCAAAATGAAATTGTAAAACTACGGCTCAGCCGAAGATCAGCCCCCGGCGGCGATTTGCGAAAGACCTTGAATAAGGGCATCTGCAACTACGTCCTTGCCGATCACCCGATCCGAGACCATCAAAATCCGGTATTTAATCAATGAGATATCGAGGTTTTGGTTTTTTCTCAAGGTACGCGGAATGTAATAGCTGAAATCCTGAAAGAGCGCATCGTTGAGGCGGGTTTTCAACTTAAAGACGTTGCGTTCGTTTTTGTGGCCATAGACTTGCAGCTTGTAAATAATCTGAATGGTGCCCACCAGCTCGTTATCCTGGAACACCGGGATCATCAGTGGGTCCATTTCGACATAAAAAGGCCGGTTTGAAAATGAAGTCAGCTCGGCGTCATCGCCCGCGCGAAGGGTCGCCTCGCGGGCGAGTTCTTCTTCGGTTTTGGCAAAGGGGCCAATTTCAAAGGTCTTGAGAGCGGCGACGGTACCGCCGGCGATCATAATCAACAAACCTAAAGCCATCGCAAGTTTTTTCATGTGATTCCTAGTCTGGCCAACTTGAGCCCATATCGGAAAGGAAAGTAATTATATCTCAAATTAAAAATGCCGCCACCCACCATCTGGCACCGCGATTTCTGCACCGCTGCTGTTGCGCACTTTGACGCTGTGTGTGGCTTCATCGGTGATTTCGCCGATCCGGCTTATGGCTAAACCCAGCGATTGTCCAAGGGCTTCAATGGTGGCGCGCGCTTGGGCGTCCGCTGCAAACAGCAATTCGTAATCATCACCGCCCCCCAGCGCCGCCAGTTCACCGGCCCGGCCCAACGTGCGCGCCGCAGGAGAAAGCGGAACATCCTCCATTTGCAGCACCGCCGAGACGCCGGACGCCACACAGATGTGCCCAAGATCGGCCACCAGCCCATCTGAAATGTCGATGCATGCATTTGCCAGTGCATTGTGGCCAAGACTTTGGCCCAGTCCGGTTCTGGCAACGGGGCGCAGATGGCGGCGTTTGAGAAATTCTGCGTGCTCTGCTTCGCCCAGACCAATGTTTCCCTGCAACAGATCAAGCCCCAACTTAGCATCGCCCAGGGTTCCCGAAACCCAGATATCATCGCCCGGTTTCGCGCCGGATCGTTTTAATGCCCGGCCTTGATCCACCATGCCCATCGCCGTGATTGAAATGGCCAAGGGGCCCGGTGTGCGCACCGTGTCGCCACCGGCCAATACGCACGAACATTGCGCAAGCCCCGCCTTCAGGCTTTCAGCAAATTCAGCTAACCAGTCATCATTTATTTTTTCAGGCAGTTGCAGGTTGAGGAAAATCCATTTTGCCCCTGCCCCCATGGATGCCAGGTCTGAAACATTCGCCGCCAGCGATTTGGTGGCAATGTCGGCAGCACTTGTATCGGGTAAAAAATGTACCCCGTCGACCAATGTGTCAGTAGTCACGATCAGTTGTTGATCTGTGGGAACATCAAGCACGGCACCATCATCGAGCAAACCCAACGCACCTGTCTCGCCTTTGCTTAAAGGTGCAAAGTGGCGCGCAATCATGGCGAATTCGTCTAAACGTTCAGGATCGGATTTGGAGCCGCCCATCAGAGCGCCCTTCTGTCTTGGGGTTAATCAGCTTCGCGCAATACCTTGGCCAAACGATCCAAAACACCGTTGACCATTTTTGGTTCGCTGCCCGTATAAAATGCGTTCGCGACATCCATGTATTCGTTGATGATAACAGCCTTGGGAGTTTCCGGGCAGTGTGCCAGCTCGTAAATTCCCGCACGCAGGACACAGCGCAGAACCACTTCCAGCCGACTAAGCGTCCAGCTTTTATCAAGCGCGCCTTCAATCATTTCATCTATTGAAGAAGCATTCTTTTTCACACCGCGAACAATTTCAGCGAGAAAGGATTTATCGGGATCAATCATTTCTTTTTCATTGCCGTCTTCGTCTTCAAGCGGGACTTGCCAGCGTTTGCTCATAAAATCGATCAGCACCGGATCTACTTCGGCACCGGAAATTTCCATTTCATACAACGCCTGTACGGCTGCAAGCCGTGCGGCTGAACGGGTTTCGGGGTTGAAGGCGGGTTTGGAATTTGTTTTTGACATTTTTTTGTGTATCAACCCAAAAGGTTTTCGTGAACTTCGATCATACGAAGACACGCGTTTGCGGCGACGCCACCTTTGTCTTTTTGATCAATGGCTGCGCGCGACATTGCCTGGCCGCTGTTTTCAACGGTCAGGATACCATTGCCCAGCGACACGCCTTCCAGCGTGAGATCCATCAGCGCACGGGCGCTTTCACCGGCAACATAATCGTAATGCGACGTTTCGCCGCGAATCACACAGCCAAGTGCAACGAAGCCGTCATAACGTCCGGCCTCGGAGGCCATGGCGATGGCACCGGGAATTTCAAACGCACCGGGAACTTCGATGATATCAAATTCGGCACCGGCCTTTTTAAGCGCGGCGGTGGCACCGTTGACCAGCTCGTCGGCGATTTTTTCATAAAAGCGGGCCTGAACGACCAAAACTTTTGTCATTGTTTAATTCTCCTCAATCGGCCGTTGGCCGACAACCTTCAGGCCGTAACCTTCAAGTCCGATAATGGTGCGCTCAGTATTCGATAGCAGTTCCATTTCAGTAATGCCGAGATCAAGCAGGATTTGTGCGCCGACCCCGTAAGAGCGCAATTGCTCAACGCCCGCTTTACCGTCTGTGGCGTCATCGCCGTTTGAATTGCTTGGCATGTGTGAACCGCCCGGCGTCAGCAACACGACGGCACCGCGGCCTTCAGCGGCAACGGCTTGCATGGAACGCGCCAAAACATCTGCCCTGCCCTTGGAAGCATCGCCCAGCACGTCATTTTTAATGCTCAGCGCATGCATCCGCACCAGCACCGGGCCGCTTGATGTAACGTCGCCTTTGATCAAGGCGTGATGTTCAAGGCCATCGGGGTAGCTTCTGTAACTGACCAGTTTGAAGTCGCCGCCATGCTGGGATGTGAAATCGCTTTCGCCTTCGCGTTCCACCAGATGATCGTATTTCAAACGGTATGCGATCAGGTCGGCGATGGTGGCGATTTTAAGCCCGTGTTTTTCGGCGAACTCAACCAAATCAGGCAGACGCGCCATGGTGCCGTCTTCGTTCATGATTTCGCAGATCGCACCTGACGCGTTCAGTCCTGCAAGCCGTGCCACATCGACGGCTGCTTCGGTGTGTCCGGCGCGAACCAGCACCCCGCCGTCGCGCGCCTCCAACGGAAACACATGCCCCGGCGAAACGATATCGGGCTGGCCTTTGGCCGGATCGGTGGCAACCGCAATGGTGCGCGCACGATCAGATGCCGAAATGCCGGTGGAAATGCCTTCGCGCGCTTCGATGGAAATGGTGAACGCGGTGGAATGACGGCTGTCGTTGCTTTTGGCCATCGGTGGGATGTCCAGTTCGCGCACACGCGCAGACGTCAACGCCAGACAAATCAAACCGCGGCCAAACTTGGCCATGAAGTTGACGGCTTCGGGTGTCGCCATCTGGGCCGGGATAATCAGGTCGCCTTCGTTTTCACGGTCCTCGTCATCGACCAGAATAAACATCCGGCCGTTGCGGGCGTCATCGATAATGTCTTCAATAGAAGATAGTTTGTCGCGATAGGGCACTTGTTATTATTCCTCAGGTCTAAGAAGGCGGGCAACATAGCGTGCCAGCAGGTCGATTTCCACATTCACTTTCGCATTGGGGGCAAGTTTTCCCAGCGTGGTCTCAGATTGGGTGTGGGCGATGATATTGAGGCCGAAAACAGCGCCGCCTTTAGCATCAGTCGTGACTTCGTTGATGGTCAGCGAAACCCCATCAATGGTGACCGAGCCTTTGGCCGCGATATAGGGCGCCAGATCCGATGACACCTGAATTTCAAGGCGTTGGCTGTCACCATCGGGGCGAACGCCCTTCACGGTGGCGACCCCGTCTACGTGGCCGGCCACCAGATGCCCGCCCAGCTCATCGCCCATTTTCAAGGCCCGCTCCAGATTGATGTGGGTTCCCGGCTGCCAGCTTCCCAGCGTGGTCTTGCTCAAGGATTCATTTGAAACCTCAACCGCAAACCACTGATCCGTGCCATCCATGCCCTTTTCAACCACCGTCATGCACGCACCCGAACACGCCACCGATGCGCCGATAGCCAAATCGCTTAAATCCAGCGCCGTGGTGATTTCCATGCGCAACCCACCGTCGGTCGGCTGTACGGTGCGCACTTTTCCCACATCGGTGATGATGCCTGTAAACATGGCTATGAGATGCTTTCAGCTTGTTCGCGACTAAATTCGAGGTAGATATCGCCCCCAAAGGCGCGTTTGTCCACCTGTTCCAGGCCGCCAATTTCTTCCGCGCCACTGATCTGGCCCCCACCAAAGGCCGGAACCGCACCTGAGCCAAGGGTTTCGGGGCTCTGAAACCAGTGCAGGGCATCAATCAGGTTTGCATCCAAAAAGGCCTGATTTAAGCTTGCGCCGGTTTCCACCAGCACCCGGTTCATGCCGCGCTCAGCCAATGCGCCGCCCACCCAGTGCAGATCGGGCCTGCCATGGGCGTCCACCGCTTCGGCGCTAATAATCAAAACCCCGAGCTTTTCCAGACGCGCTGCTTTGGCGCTTTCGCTATGATCGCCCGTAATAATCCAAAGCGGTGCGATCTCCAGCGTATTCAACAGCGCCGCCGTTTCGTCGATTTGCAGGCGGCTGTCGAGCAAGATGCGCACCGGGGTCGAACTTTCCATTCCGGGCAAGCGAACCGTATAGCTGGGATCATCAGACAGCACCGTTCCAATACCAAACAGCACCGCATCATGGCGGCTGCGCAACAGGTGGCCGTGGGCGCGCGATATGGCGTTGGTGATCTGGGTTGCTTCGCCCGCTTTCCTGGCAATAAAGCCATCAATGGAGGCGGCAATTTTAAGGGCAAACAAAGGCCGGTCCTGGGTGATGCGCAAAAAGAAGCCCGCGTTCAGCCGCCGGGCTGCATTTTCCAGCACCCCTTCGACCACTTCGATGCCGGCTTTTTTTAGAATTTCGATGCCTTTACCTGCGGTGCGCGGGTCAGGATCGCGGGTCGCGATGACCGCGCGGGCAATGCCGGCGTTGACCAGCGCATCGGCACACGGCGGCGTTTCACCGCTGTGCGCGCACGGTTCCAGCGTCACGTACGCGGTGGCCCCTTTTGCTAAGTCACCGGCTTGGGTTAAGGCTTCGGTTTCAGCGTGGGGTCGCCCGCCCGGTTGGGTCCAGCCGCGCCCGATGACTTTCGCGTCCTTGACCAGCACACAGCCGACCGCCGGATTGGGCGCGACTTGGCCTAAGCCCCGCCCAGCCAACAACAGTGCGTGGCGCATCTGTTCAAGATCAAATGGATCAGTCTTCGTCACTCAGGTTA
>DAOVVL010000163.1 GCA_030637205.1 Thalassospiraceae bacterium
CCCCAATGTTTAACCGTTTTCGCCCCTAATCAACAGAAAACAATGAAAAACCCTTCAAAAATAAAGGGAAAGGGCGTTTGTGGGCGTTGTGCATCGGGGGGTTTCAGTGGTTTAATTGCGCCAATGGAAGGCTCACGGGCTACGGAGCCAAAGAGGCGGGAGCAGATGGCAGCAGAACCAAATAATCCAGCGAATTCAGGCGGCCCCGATTATGCGCGGCTGGTTGAAATCGGTATTGCGCTGTCGGCTGAACACGACCACAAACGCTTGCTGGAAAGAATTTTGCTCGAAGCCAAGCAAATGTGTAACGCCGATGGCGGCACACTGTATATGAGCGGCACGCCCAAGGATCGCGAAGGCGAAATCGTGTTCGAGGCCGAACCGGACGGCGCTTATCTTGCTTTTCAAATCATGCACACCGACAGCTTAGGCATTGCCAAGGGCGGCACCACCGGCGAAGCCATCCCGTTTCCACCCTTGCCGCTACATAATCCCGAAACCGGCGAACCCAACCACAAGAACATCGCCACCCATGTGGCGCTGACCGGCAATACGGTCAATATTCCAGACGCCTATCAATCGACCAAGTTCGATTTTTCCGGCACCAAAAAGTTTGATGAAGGCACGGGCTATCGTTCAAAATCATTTTTAACGGTGCCGTTGAAAAATCATTCAGGCGAGATCATCGGCGTGCTGCAACTGCTCAACGCCAAGGACTTCACTACCAATGAAGTGATCGAATTTGATGTCGGCATCCAGCCCCTGATCGAGGCGTTGGCCAGCCAGGCTGCGGTTGCGGTTGATAACCAGTTGTTGATCGAGGCGCAAAAGCGCCTGTTCGATTCCTTTATCATCGTCATGGGCGGCGCCATTGATGCCAAGTCACCCTATACCGGTGGCCATTGCGCGCGCGTGCCGGAACTGGCCGAGATGTTGGCATTGGCGGCAATTGACACCAGCGAAGGCGAATACAGGGATTTTACGTTAGATGATAACGGGCTTCGCGAACTGCATCTGGCATCGTGGCTGCACGATTGCGGTAAGGTGGTAACGCCCGAATACGTGGTCGACAAGGCAACCAAGCTTGAAACCATCTATGACCGCATCCACGAAATTCGCATGCGCTTTGAAGTTCTAAAGCGTGACGCTGAAATCGCGCTTTGGAAAGGCATTGCCCAAGGCGGCGACGAAGCCGCGCTAAAAAAGGAATTCGAAGAGCAATGCCAAAAGCTTGATGACGAATATGCCTTTGTTGCCGAATGTAATGTCGGCGGCGAGTTCATGGCCGATGACAAGGTTGAACGCTTAACGGAAATTAGCGCGCGCAAATGGACCCGCACGCTTGATGACCGGCTGGGTATTTCCCATGAAGAACTGACCCGCAAAGAGCGCCAGCCCGCCAAACCATTGCCGGTGGAAGAAAACCTGCTGGCGGACAGGCCCGACCACGTTTTCACCCGCGATGGGGCTTATGAAATCAATGATCCTGATCGCTATGGCTTTGATGTGGATATGCCCAAAGACCTGTTTAACCGGGGTGAGCTTTATAACCTTTCCATCGCACGCGGCACGTTGACGGCGGAAGACCGCTACATTATCCAAAATCACATCTCGCAGACCATTGTGATGCTGGAACAGTTGCCGTTCCCCAAACAGCTTTCACGGGTGCCGGAATTTGCCGGATCGCACCATGAAACCCTGATCGGGACCGGTTATCCACGCAAACTGACCAAGGACCAGATGTCGATCCCGGCGCGCATCATGGCGCTGGCCGATGTGTTCGAGGCGCTCACCGCGGCCGACCGTCCGTACAAAAAACCTAAATCGTTATCTGACAGCATCAAGATTTTGTCGTTCATGGTGAAGGACCAGCATATTGATGCGGACCTGTTCGAGCTGTTGTTGAAATCGGGCGTTTATAAAACGTACGCCGATAAATTCCTGAAGCCCGAACAGATCGATGACGTGGATATTTCCCAGTATCTGAAAAAAGCGGCTGAGTAGGGGCCTCGGCGTCATGTCTCAAATTGATCCAGCTTCTGATCGTGTTTGGCACGCCAAGCAATACCCTTTTGAAATTCCCGATCATTCATATCAATTGAACGCGGATGGCTGGCAGCCGTTAGCGGATTTTGCCATTGATGAAATGCTTCACCCCGTTGTCGCGTCGGGGTCCAACGCATCACCCGCACGGCTGGCGGATAAGTTTGCGGGCTTTCTGGATCGCCCCATTGACGTGACACGCGCCACGCTTTGCGATTTTGATGCGGTGTATTCGGCGCACTTTGCGAAATACGGCGCGATCCCGGCGACCTTGATGCGGGCTGCTGGAACGGTGGTGTCGGTGAATGTTGCGTGGCTGGATGATGCGCAACTAGACCGCATGCACGCCACTGAGGCGCTGGGCGTAAATTACGAATATCAAATCCTCGAAGAAATTTCGCTCATGCTTGATGATGGCCCGACGCTGGATCGCGCCTCGGCCTACATATCAAAACGCGGCGCATTGAACTTTGGCGGTGCGCCGGTGGCGCTTTCGGCAGTGCATGCGCTTGAGCGCAAGTGGCAAGCGTTGAGCCAAGAGCAAATGCTTGATGCCGCACGGCTTCGCCTCGCACCTGAAAGCGCGCTGGATCATTTCATTTCTGAAAGCCTGCATGATGATGATTTGCGACTGGCGCGCACCCACGCGTTGGCGGTGGATGCAATCGGGTTTTAGTTCAGGTAATCACGCGCCCCAACACGATGGCGGCAAATACCAATAGCCCGAAATCTCGACTAAGCCTGAACTTGGAAAGGCAATCTTTGGGGTTGTCCAGATCAACCGTGGCCACCTGCCAAAACAGGTGCAGCGCGGGCAATGTCATGGCGATATAAAAAGCCCAGCTAAGCCCTGCCACGGTGCCTGCCGTGACGATCAACGCGATGGTAATCACATAAAACAGTGCCAACCATGGCCGCGTATTATCGCCCAGTCGCAAGGCCAGTGATTTTACGCCAACAAGCGCATCGTCTTCTTTATCCTGGTGGGCATAGATGGTGTCGTAGCCCAGCGTCCATGCAATGCCCGCCACATATAAAATGCCCGGCGCTAATGATAGTTGCCCGCTTACTGCGGCCCATCCTAAAAGCGCGCCCCAGTTGAAACCCAGCCCCATGAACAGTTGCGGAAAGTCTACGTAGCGTTTCATAAACGGATACACCGCTAACGGCACCAGTGCCGCCACGCCAAGCCAGATGGAAAACGTGTTGAATTGTAACAACACCATTAATCCGGCAAGGCAAATCAGATTGAAAAAGATAAACGCGCGCGCGACGCTGATCTGCCCGCTGGGAATAGGGCGTAAAGCGGTGCGTGCGACCTTGGCATCGAAATCGCGGTCGATGATATCGTTAAACACGCAACCTGCACCGCGCATGGAGAAGGCACCTGCGAAAAACAGGGCGATTAACGAAGCGTCCGGCAATCCCGGACTGGCCATGCCTACCCCCCACCAGCACGGCAGCAACAACAGCCACCAGCCCGCCGGGCGATCAATGCGCAACAACAACAGATAAGGCCGCCACGCATCGGGGGCCAGACGCAGTATCAGGCCATCGGTGCGGATGTCGGTGGCATCAAGCTTTTGATCGGATGTATGGGTTCGGCCCTGCATGGGCCCTTTTTACGCCATAGCGGTGCAGGCTGGCAAATTAGGCCGTAGTGGGATTTGGCGGATGTGCAGAAAGTCGAGGATTTGTAGTGGCTTCCACACTATATGCCAACATGTGTCGTCGCCTTTTTCAGTGGGCTTACTTGACGGGGTTGCCAGAGCGGTTATCTCTATCAAAGCTAGAAAATTATTAACTGAAAGCATCTACGCCCATGAGCACACCCATAATGACCCGTTCAGAAGTCATCATTGAGGACCGCAACCAGCTGGTCGAATATCTGGCATCTGGCTGCAAGCCCAAGGAAAACTGGCGCATCGGTACCGAGCATGAAAAATTTGCTTACAAGCTCAATGATTTGCGTGCGCTGGAATACGAAGGCGAACAGGGCATTAAGGTCTTGCTCGAAAAAATGATGCGCTTTGGCTGGCAACCGGTCGAAGAAGGCGGCAAATTGATTGCGCTTCGCCAGGATGATGGCTCGTCCATCACGCTGGAACCTGCGGGTCAGGTAGAGCTTTCCGGCGGCATGCTTTCCGACATCCACGAAACCTGCAAGGAAGTGGGATCGCATCTGCAACAGGTGAAATCGGTTGCCGGTGAAATGGGTATCGGGTTTTTGGGGCTTGGCTATCAGCCTAAATGGGAACTGAAAGATCTTCCGTGGATGCCCAAGGGCCGCTACGAAATTATGCAACGCTATATGAAGACCAAAGGCAAGCTTGGCCTGAACATGATGCAGGCCACTTGCACCGTACAGGTGAACCTGGATTTTGATTCTGAAGCCACCATGGCGAAAATGTTTCGCATCGCCATGGCGTTGCAGCCGGTTGCAACCGCGCTGTTTGCCAATTCGCCTTTCAAGGAAGGCAAACCTTCGGGTTATTTAAGTTATCGCAGCCACATCTGGACCGACACCGACCCGGACCGTACCGGCATTTTGCCGTTTGTGTTTGAAGATGGCTTCGGGTTTGAACGCTACGTGGATTATATGCTCGACGTGCCGATGTATTTTGTGTATCGCGACGGCAAATACATTGATGCCACCGGGCAGTCGTTCCGCGATTTTATTGGCGGAACCCTTCCGGCACTTCCCGGTGAAAAGCCGACCATTGCTGATTGGGAAGATCACCTGACCACCGCGTTCCCCGAAGTACGTCTCAAGAAGTTTTTGGAAATGCGCGGCGGCGATGGTGGACCGTGGAGCCGCCTGTGTGCGTTCCCGGCGCTTTGGGTGGGTTTGTTATATGATGATGAAGCCAGACAGGCCGCGTTTGATTTGATCAAGGATTGGTCGGCTGATGATGTGCAGACTATGCGCGACCAGGTTCCCAAACATGCGCTCAACGCCACCTTTGGCAATCAGTCCATCGGCGATATTGCACTTGATATGCTCGATATTTCGCACTTGGGGCTGGCAAACCGCGCGCGCCTTGACGGCGTGGGCATGGATGAAACCAGGTTTTTGAAACCCCTGTTCCAAACCGCTGAAAGCGGCCTGACGGCAGCCGAGGACTTATTGTATGCCTATGAAGGGCGCTGGAAGC
>DAOVVL010000268.1 GCA_030637205.1 Thalassospiraceae bacterium
CGCTTGGGGCCATCTTTTACAGCATCGGATGCTGGTTTCGTTTTCGGCTCTGACTTCGGCTCTGGCTTAGGCTTAGGCTCTGACTTAGGCTTAGGCTCTGACTTAGGCTTAGGCTCTGACTTAGGCTCTGCTTTGGCAGCAGCCTTTTTCTTTGCCGCAGCCTTTTTCTTAGGCGCAGCCTTTTTCTTTGCCGCCGCTTTCTTTTTAGCCTTGGGCTTTTCGACAGCGGTATTTTTACCACCATCATTATCAGGCTTGGCCTCGGTCGTAGTGGCCGCATCACTTTTTGCAGCACCCGTCTTGCGACGTGGACGCCGGGCTTTGGGTTTTTCTTCGCTGCCCGTTTCCCCTTCAGGTTTAGCCGTGGCTTCAGTGGGTTCAGTGGCTTCAGTTGGTTTGGTGGACTGAGATGCGGCAGCATTTTCAGGTGCTTGCGCTGCGTTTTCGCCACCACCACCGCCGCGACGACGTCGCCGGCCACCGCGCGAACGGCGACGGCGCTTGGGCTTTTCTTCGCCGTCTTTGGTATCTTTAGCTTCGCTCGCGCCAGTTTCATCTGCGGGCGTTTCGCTTTTTGAAGTCTGTGTCTGCGCTTCTTCCGTATCGCCTTCCGATTTGCGCGGACGACGGCGACGACGGCGGCGTTTGCCGGTTTCTTCGGGCGTACCTTCCTCGCGTCGCGTGGCGACCATTTCGGAAATGACTTCGCCTTCCAGATTGCGGGTGCGTTCCAGCCTGAGATCCGGCGGCACCAGGCTGTCATCGTTGCCCAGCAGGACCTTGATATCGTACTTGGTTTCGATTTCAGCCAAGGCTTCGCGTTTGTTATTGAGAATGTAAAGGGCAACCGCGGTCGGCACATGCACGGTAATTTCGCTGGCCCGGCGGTTGGCGCTTTCTTCCTCAACGGCGCGCAGCACTACCAGTGCCGTGGAATCGGTCGAGCGACGAACGCCGCTACCGGCGCAGTACGGGCACGGTTCCGAACTGGTTTCGATCAGGCTGGGGCGCAGGCGCTGGCGCGACATTTCAAGCAAGCCAAACGGGCTGATGCGTCCTACCTGGATGCGGGCGCGGTCATGCTTGAGCGCGTCTTTCAGTTTGCGTTCGACCTGAATATTGTTGCGGTTGATGTCCATGTCGATGAAATCGATCACGATTAATCCTGCAAGGTCGCGCAGGCGCAATTGGCGCGCCACTTCGATTGCGGCCTCGCTGTTGGTTTTCAGCGCCGTCTCTTCGATGTTGCGTTCCTTGGTCGCGCGGCCCGAGTTCACGTCGATGGAAACCAGCGCCTCGGTCGGGTTGATCACGATGTAACCGCCCGATGGCAGGTTCACAATCGGGTTGTGAACGGCGTCCATCTGGTTTTCCACGCCAAACTTGCGGAACAGTGAAACTTCGCTGTCCTTGTATTGCTTGATCCGCCGGGCATGGCTGGGGATCAGCATTTTCATGAATTCCTTGGCGGTCTTGTAGGCGTCATCGCCTTCAACCATCACTTCATCGATGTCGCGCGAATACAGGTCGCGCAGCGCGCGGCGCACCACGTCACCTTCTTCGTGTACAAGCGTCGGCGCGGTTGATTTCAAGGTGGTATCGCGAACGCCGTTCCAAAGTTTCTCAAGGTTTTCGAAATCTCGCTTGATCTCGGCTTTGGTGCGGCCAATACCGGCGGTGCGCAATATGACCGCCATGCCGTCTGGAACCTTGAGATCGTTGAGGATGGCTTTTAGTGCTTTGCGATCTTTCGAGTTGGTGATCTTGCGCGAAATGCCGCCACCGCGCGCGGTGTTGGGCATCAGCACGCAATAGCGACCGGCCAGCGAAAGATAGGTGGTCAGTGCGGCGCCCTTGTTGCCGCGTTCTTCCTTGACCACTTGCACCAGGATCACCTGGCGGCGCTTGATCACTTCCTGAATTTTGTAATGGCGGAAATCGGGCGTCTTGCGCCGGGTTTGCACTTCCTCGGCTTCGTCGCCGCCGACTTCTTCAACGCCTTTTTCTACACTGGCGTCTTTGGCGGCATCTTCCTTGGTATCTGCATTGGCATCTGCATCAGAATTATCGGAAGCGGTTTCGTTTTCGCCAGCTTCGGCCTCAGTTTTGTCTTCGGCTTCGCCATCATCTTGGGCGCTGGCAGCTTCTTCGCCGTCACTGGCGGCGTCTTCATCAGCGGCTTTGTCATGGGCGATGGCTTCTTTTTCGCGCGCCTTCGCTTCGGCTTCGGCCAACGCTTCGCGGTCGGCAACCGGGATCTGGTAGTAGTCGGGGTGGATTTCGCTGAAGGCAAGAAAGCCGTGGCGGTTGCCGCCGTAATCGACGAAGGCCGCCTGAAGTGACGGCTCAACGCGAATAACCTTGGCGAGGTAGATGTTGCCTTTAAGCTGCTTTCTGGATGCGACTTCTACGTCGAAATCTTCAATTTGGTTTCCGTCTAGCACCACAACCCGAGTTTCCTCCGGGTGGGCAGCGTCGATTAGCATACGTTTGTTGGACATTGAATTTCTGGCTCCATGTGCTCCCCCGGCCATGCACGCCTTGTTTAGTGGCTGCGATGGTGTGAGTGGGGGAGGAGGCGATTTTTGAATGGCCGGACGTGCACGCCGATCCGGCTTCGGCCATAAGGCCAAAGGCGGGGTTTGCTATTGCAATCGGCTGGGTTTGGTCCGACATGAACAAAACACCTTGTTGAACTTTATAAAACAAAGACCGATCACGCCTAAGCAAAACGGATAAACCGTGCCTAGGCGGCCTGTCTTCACAAGTTCCGGGTGGTTCGGGCTAGATGCGTCCGGCCGGACGCGAAACCTTAAATCACATAAAAAGCCTTGTTTACTGGGCTTTTTTCTGCTTCCTGGCCGAAAATCGCGAAAATCCGAGCCGAATCCTCCGGAGGCCATTAACATAACGGTAGGATTTTGGTTCGACAATCATCTTATTGATTTAATTGTCGAACCCCGGCCCGCTTGACCGCAGGGCCGTGGTCGCGCATTTTTTGGTCTGATTCGCAGATTTTGCTGAAAAACAGCCCATTTTGAACCCTTAAGGCGGCACAACGCTTGTTTAGATCCTTAATTATTGCAGTCTTTTTGGCCGGTTTGTTGACGGTTTTGGGCGATATTGCGCCAAATCCTGCCGCAGCCAAGTCTATGGCGGCTGTCAGCGACGTGCGCGTGGGCCTGCACGGGGCGCGCACCCGTGTGGTGCTGGACCTGAACGAGGCGGTTGAATTTTCCATTTTCACTTTGCCGGCACCCTACCGGGTGGTGATCAACTTGCCGGAAGTGAACTGGGCCTTGGCCGCCCAGAACCTGCCCGAAAACAAGGGCCTGATCGGCGGTTTGCGCTTTGGCCTGTTTTCGCCGGGCACCTCGCGCATGGTGATCGATGCCAAAGGCCCGGTTGAGGTGCAAAAGGCGTTTTTGCTCAAACCCATAGAAGGCAACCGCTACCGGCTGGTGCTGGATCTGGTTTCAACTTCCCAAACGGTGTTTCTTGAAACGCTGGCACACCGCAAGGCGCAAGCCAAGGCCAGCCAACCGGCGCGTGTGCAGGCCGTCGCCATGCCGATGCC
>DAOVVL010000341.1 GCA_030637205.1 Thalassospiraceae bacterium
CGAAGCGTTGCCCTATATGCGCCGCTACGGGGGCGAAAGCCTGGTGATTAAATACGGCGGCCATGCCATGGGCGATGATGCGCTGGCCAAGCTGTTTGCCCGCGACATCGTTTTGCTGCGCCAGATCGGGGCCAACCCGGTAGTGGTCCACGGCGGTGGCCCGCAAATCGGCGAGATGCTTGATAAGCTCAAAATCGAAAGCGAATTTATCCACGGCCTTCGGGTCACCGATAAGGAAACCGTGGACGTGGTTGAAATGGTGCTTTCGGGCTCCATCAACAAGCAGATCGTGTCCGAGATAAATTCGGCCGGCGGCTTTGCCGTGGGCCTTTCCGGCAAAGACGGAAACCTGATCAAGGCGGTGAAGCTGCGGCGCACCATGCGCGACCCGGATTCCAATATTGAGCGGATTCTCGATCTTGGCCTTGTGGGTGAACCGAAAGAAATCACGCCGCACATTCTCGACAACTTTGAAGAATCCGACATCACCCCGGTAATCGCACCCATCGGGTCGGGGCCAAAGGGTGAAACCTTGAACATCAATGCAGACACCGCCGCCGGTGCCATTGCCGGTGCGCTCACCGCCAAGCGGTTGTTGATGCTGACCGATGTTGTGGGTGTGCTGGACAGCGACGGTCAACTGATCAAGGAACTGACCGCCAAAGAGGCGCGCAAGCTGATCGACGACGGCATCATTTCAGGCGGCATGATCCCCAAGGTTGAAACCTGCCTGAAGGCTATTTCTGACGGGGTCGAAGCCGCGGTGATTCTTGACGGGCGCGTGCCGCACGCGGTGATCCTGGAACTGTTCACCGAACACGGCGCCGGTACGCTGATCCAGGCCGGTTAATTCAACCACTGAATATTTTTGGAAATGTTGCGCCTACCAGGCGCGACCGCCCTTAATGCCACCGGCTTTGGGGAACAAGTTCATATAACGCGACATATCAAACTTCTTGATATTGGCATGGGGTTCGCCGAACAGATAACCTTGGGCATAGTTGATGCCGCACTTGCGCACAAAATCCAGACCTTCTTTGCTGTCGACCATTTCGGCAATGGTTTCGATACCAAGGTTTTTGCACAGCGTCGCCATGGATTGCAGCAATGCCTTGCCGCGGCGCGCGGCTTGCGCATCCTTGACCACGGGACCATCGATTTTCACCACATCGACCTCCAGCTTCATCAGGTAACCGAAACTGGCGGCGCCGGCACCAAAATCATCCAGACAAACGTGATAACGGCCTTTGCGCAGCGTTTGAATGAAGGTGTTGGCGGCTTCAAGGTCTTCCATTTTGGCCGATTCGGTAATTTCAAATAACAGCCTGCCTTCCGCCCACGGGTTATCCTTCAGCATGTTGTGAAGTTTATTTACGTACTCGGGGTTAGCAACCGAATGACCGGAAATATTCACGGCAATGGCTGATTTAGAATTGCGCGGCGTTTTGTTCAGCCAATCGAGGCCCTTTTGCGCCACCGCCATATCGAAATCAGGGATCAGGCCTGTTTCTTCGGCCATGGTAATCATCTCAAACGGGGAAACGCCCGCTTCAAAACGGGTCAGGGCCTCAAAATGATGTATTTCGCCGGTCTGCAGATCAACAATGGGATGAAACACCAGATGGAAATTGCCTTCGGCCACGGTTTGCTTGAACTGGGTAACTTTTTCGGCGGCGTGGGAAACCAGACTTGAAAGATTATCCGAAAGCGAATGAATATCGAAATCGTCGCCTGAATCCTTGAACTGGTTGATCGCATACACCAGACCGTTAGCCAGATCGCTCTCGCTGATGTTGGCGGCGTCCACATCCATGGTGGCGGATTCAACCTCAACCCCCTTGCCTTCGGGATCAAAGCCCTTGGCGACATCGGCCAGTTGGCCTTCAAGGTTTTTAACGTCCATCCCGTGGGCGTGAACCACGCCGAATTTGCCTTCTTCCAGTTGCGCGGCGCTGTCACCATCAACTGAATTGGCGCGCAGATACGTGCCCAGGGTTTTCTTGAGGTTGGTGGCTTCGTCTTCTTCAAGACGCTCTTCCAGTTCGCCCAGCTTGGGCATGTTGATCAACGTCAGCTTGGTATCATCGCCATCTTTCGCCGCCGCCTTTAACTTGCCGCCCAATACGTCGGCAAACGAGTCCGCATCATAAAGATTGGTTTCGCCCACGCGCTGTTGGCCGCCCGGTGCCAGGCCCGCCGTTTGCCGTCTGGAAATACGCATGGCCAGAAAATAATGATTGCCCAGGTCTTCCATGAAATAGCCGGCAAAAGAGATCGGCAGCCCCGCAGCGCCTTTGCCCTTGAAGCGCAGCTCGACGTCTTCGATGCGGCCCTGACGGCGTGCCACG
Organism: Thalassospiraceae bacterium; assembly: GCA_030637205.1. Taxonomy (GTDB): domain Bacteria; phylum Pseudomonadota; class Alphaproteobacteria; order Rhodospirillales; family Magnetovibrionaceae; genus DAOVVL01. The sequence continues at coordinate 2,349 of DAOVVL010000341.1, forward strand.
CCAAGCAGGCTTTTCATCAATTCCTGATCATCGTCGTGAATAATTTCACCAAGGTTCATGCCCGGCATTTCTTCGGCGCTGGCGCCGACCAGCCCTTGCCACGGGCCCCCGGCAAAGACCACGTTTTCGTCCTCGTCCACCTCAAGCAGGAAATCCGCCCAGCAAAAAGCAAGCGCCACAAAACGATCACGCTCAAACTTTAAATCGGTTGCTGGGGCACCG
>DAOVVL010000221.1 GCA_030637205.1 Thalassospiraceae bacterium
ATGTCCGCAAGCCAGCGCGAATATGTTGATGGGCTAGAATGGAAATTCCACGCCGATGTGATGAAGCAGCTTTTAGGGATAATGCCTTGAGCAATACCGCCGCCAAGCCGACCACGTTTGTTTTTACTGATCGCACGTTTGACGCCAAAAGCGGCACGTTAACGCTCGGCTACGCGTATCCGGGTTTGTGTGAGTTTGTTGAGACCATCAACTTTGGCCCTTCAACCCGCGAACTCACAAACCGTGAAAACATGGCACTGGAAAACGCTTTTCAGGCGCTGCATCTGGCGGCGGGTGTCAGTTATTACAAAGCGTTTGTTCCAGAAAAAATTGAGATCAATTCCGGCCCGCTGGACGATGCCACCGCAGACTTTTTCGAACACCTTTATTTTGAAGGGCTGGGTGAATTTGCCTACCGCAACCAGATCAAACTGAAAAACCGCATCCGCTTTCCCCGTGGCGGCACGAAGCCGGACAGCGGTGAAAGCGAAACCAAAGACCGCACACTGGTGCCCGTTGGCGGCGGCAAGGATTCGCTGGTCAGCGTCGAAGTATTGCGGGCGTCCGGGGCCAACATCACGCTTGCTGCGGTTAACCGCGCCCAGCCGATTGTGGCGTGCATCGACGCAAGCGGGCTGGCAGCCCTTTACATCACCCGCACGCTGGATAAACAACTTCTTGAGCTTAACGATCAAGGCGCGTTGAATGGCCATGTGCCCATCACCGCCATCGTCAGTTTCATTTTGGTCGCCGCCGCCATTCTTCATGGGTTTGACGCCATCGCCTTTTCCAATGAACGGTCCGCCGATGAAGGCAACGTCCAGTGGGAAGGCCGCATGGTCAATCACCAGTTCAGCAAGTCACGCCCGTTCGAACTTGCATTGGCGGCTTTTGTAAAAAGCCACATTGCCAAGACCCTTGAATATTTTTCATTGCTGCGCCCGCTGTCAGAACTGCACATCGCCAAACTGTTTGCCGGCGGCACCCGTTACGATGCGGTATTTACGTCGTGCAATAAATCGTACCGCATCAATGACGCCATGACCGACCGGCGCTGGTGTTGTGATTGCCCGAAATGCCGGTTTGTGTTTCTGGTATTGGCGCCGTTTGTTGAAAAATCACGGCTGGTTGAAATTTTCGGCAAAAACATGCTCGACGATGCCTCACAGATCGAAGGTTATCGCGAACTTTTGGGGCTGGAAGGTCACAAGCCATGGGAATGTGTCGGCGAAATTCTCGAATCCGGGGCTGCGTTCTGGGCGCTGTCTGAACACCCGGACTGGAAAGACGCCGCCATCATCAAAACACTGGCCGCTGACATGGTCGAAGGCGGTGTGCAACTGGGCCATGCCTTTGATGATGCCATGACCCCCTTCAGTGTCGACAACCTGCCGCCAGATTTTAAGGAGGCGCTGATCGATGCCATCGAAAGTTAACGACATCGTCAACGCCGCCACCATCGCGCTTTGGGGTTTCGGGCGCGAAGGCCGCGCTACGTTTGATTTCCTGAAAAATCTTGGTACCCGTGCAGAAATAACCATCGTCGCAGATGACCCGCCCATTGATACCCCGCCCGGCGTCCCGGTTTTATCTGGTGATGTGGGTATAACGGCCATCGCCGAAGGCCGCTTTGAATGTATCGTTAAATCGCCCGGCATCAGCCGTTATCGCCCAGAAGCCATTTCAGCCACGCATGCCGGAAGCACGCTCACGTCGGCGACCAATCTGTGGCTGGAAGCGAACACAAACGCCAACGTGCTGGCCGTGACCGGCACCAAAGGCAAAAGCACCACTGCCAAACTGATCGAACATCTGGCGCGCGGCCTCGGTATTGATGCTGAGCTGGCGGGAAACTTTGGCCGCCCGTTGATGGAAATTACAACCCCGCCAGAACTGTTGGTGCTGGAACTGTCATCGTATCAAATCGCCGATCTTGAGATCGCGCCGCAAGCCGTGGTGATCCTGAACCTGTACCCCGAACACCTACCGTGGCACGGCAGCGAGGAAACTTACTTTTCTGACAAGCTTCGCATCCTTGATCTGGACCCCGCCCCCAAGGCTGTCATCAACCGCGCCGATGAAAACCTGAATGCCCGGTTGATTGAGCGCGCCGGGCTAAACTGGTTTAACGATGATGCGGGCATTCGCGCGGCCCCTGATGGAATTTACATGAATGATGCGCGGATTTTGGACGCAGACGCATCGCCGTTGTTGGGCCAGCACAACCTTTCCAACCTTGCGGCTGCACTTGCTGCATTGCAAATGACCGGCGTCGATGTGCCGGGCCAAATCAAACGCATCGCAGCCGCGTTATCAAAGTTCAAGCCCCTTCCCCACCGCCTTCAGGTGTTGGGCGAATTGAGCGGCGTGGTTTATGTAAACGACAGCATTTCCACCACCCCGCAATCGGCGCTTGCGGCGCTGCAAGCATTTGCCGACCAACCCAAAGTGTTGATCCTGGGCGGTGATGATCGCGGGCTGGATTTCGCGCCGCTGACCTCACGGTTGGGCGAGCACAATATCATTGAGGTTCTGACCATCCCCGATAACGGCCCGACAATTGCCGCCGCCACCCGCCAAGCGGCACCTGAAATAAAAGTGAGCGTTTGTGAAAGCCTGAAAGCGGCAACTGAGCGTGCCCAGGAAATTGCCAGCGCCGGATCGGTTGTGCTGCTGAGCCCCGCTGCCCCCAGCTTTGGCCACTTTCGCGATTACGCCCAGCGCGGCGAAGCCTTTGCCAGCACCCTTGGGTTTAAAACCGAATAAACCCTAATCCATAAAATCAGCATTCAGCCGATCGGTAATCAGCATGTGACCCGGTTTATGGGTGATGCAAATTTCCGGGCGCGCCATTTCAATGGCGACCTGCGGCGTTACGCCACAGGCCCAAAATACCGCAACCTCGCCATCGCGAATTTCAGGGCCATCGCCAAAATCGGGTGCGTTAATGTCTGCAATGCCGATGGCTAGCGGATCGCCCACATGCACCGGGCTCCCGTGAACGCGTGGGAAGCGTTTGGTAATGGCAATCACCTGATCGATATCGCTTTGTTTAAACGGTCGCATGGAAACCACCATCTTGCCGCCAAACGATCCGGCCGTGACCGTGTCGATGGATGTTCGGTACATGGGCACGTTGCGCCCCAGCTCAATATGGCGAATCGCTAGCCCGGCATCAGTGAGCGCCTCTTCAAACGAAAACGAACAGCCCAGCGCAAACGCAACCAGATCGTCACGCCAAAGATCGGTCAGGTCCGTGACCTCTTCAACAAACGCACCGTCTTTGAAAACCCGGTACATGGAAACATCGGTGCGGATATCAATATCGGCACTTAATTCCGGAAAATGCGGATCGCCGGGCGCTGACACTGCCAGCAAAGGACACGGTTTGGGGTTGAGATCACAAAAGGATTTAAAATCGTCTGCCAGGTTTTGCGGAAGAATGGCGAGGTTGGCCTGAACAAAACCCGGTGCCAAAGCCGACGTTTGGCCGGTGCGCTGGCCGCTGCGAAAGGCGGCGCGCAATTGGGCGGGGGTTTCGGGCGGGTTGGCGTTCATGGGACTGAGCCTAACATGAATATCAGCTTATCTTTCGCCGAAACAGCATCTTCAGGCCCGCGCCGCCGGGGTCCGCAACGCGGCGGATGGCACTAAAGCCATAACGCGCCATCAGGTGGGTGAGGTTCTCTTGCTTAAAAAACTGGATATGCTGCGGCGGATCAAACACCGGCCAGTCTGTGGGATTTTCTGGAACAAGACTGGACGCAATATCGGGCGTGGTCAAAAACAGCACACCATTTGGGCGCACAGCGCGGGTCAAAAATTCCACGTAGCCTTCAACATCTTCCACGTGTTCGATGACTTCAGATGAATAGACAAAATCAAAATCACGCGCCACATCGCCTACCTGATCAAACGAGCCTAAATGAAACGAACAACGGGGGTAATGTTTTTTGGCATAATCAATAGCATTTGGGTTGATGTCGATACCGACGGCGGCTTTCGCGCCCACCTTGCGCATGGCGTCCACAATGAAACCGCCGCCACAACCCAGATCGAGCACGCGCTTGTTCCAGACATATCGCCACAGCCTGAGCGCGTTTAAAAAAGCACGGCGTTTGCGCGACGAAGCCTTGGGATAAAAACCTTCGGCGATGCCAAGCGCCGCATCACCCA
>DAOVVL010000296.1 GCA_030637205.1 Thalassospiraceae bacterium
ATCCGCACCCTCTGCACTTTCATTGGCAATAAACAGTATCAGTACATTGGGTCTTCCTTCCGTTATATCGCGGGAAAAAATTGCAACATGCGAAACGCCGCCATCTGTGTCGATTACGGGATAAAAACTACTGTCAAACCAGTGGTTATCGTATTCATCCTCAAACCGGATCGGGCGGCCCATCTTCACCGTGTCATCAATGATTTGCCTGCGGTGGCGTCCGACTTCGGTGAGCGGGGATTTGAACATTGGCTGGCCAATCAGAAGTGCCGCCGGCTGGCCATAGGCATCTGCCATAGGCCTGTTGACCACGCGAAAGACCGCGTTGCGATCAACGATTGCCGCCCGATCGATGGTGGCATCAAGAAAGGCCCGAAGCGCACTTTCGTTTTTGCGAAGCGATAGATTGGCCTGTTTTCTCGATGCGATGAGAAAAGCGGTCACCCAAATGGCAAACAGTGCAAGTGCGCGATTGGTTATCACGATCCAGAAAATACCACCCGGTGGTGACAACGAGTAACCCACATACGTGAGAACGGTGCCGATAACCGCCAGAATAAAAATGTGCCTGCGTTCGGGAAACCAGATGCCCAGCAGCACCAGCGCAACGTATGGCACGCCACCGGCAACGCCCAACGGAAGGCTGACATCAAAAGCAAAAATGGCCCCTGCCACAGCAAGTGCCAGAAGCACCAGTTGCCACGCTATCGGTTGGCCACTTTGTTTTGGGAGTTCGAGACTTGATGGTAGGGAGGAAGGCATGAAAGATATTTCGACCGCAGTGAATGACAATTGGTTCAGGCGTAACTTTGGGTCGGCGCATTTCCTGCCGCACCCATGGGTAGTAAGGCAATATGAGATATTCGCTTATTTCAGCACGTTGCGAAACCTTTTAACGCAACACACTGATTTACCTGATTTTGCGGTGGAAGCAGCTCTTTTTCGATTAACTCGCCCAAGGCTGCGGGAAATTAGTGATCAACGGCGCTTGGCTGCCAACAATTGCAGCTCATCAACCAAAGACGACATTTCTTCGCTGGCCCCTTGTTTCATCGCGGCATCGCACCGTTCATAAAGATGCTTGCGCTCATCAAGATCGTGCGAAATTTCAGTATATGTCGTTTGGGACGCTTCCAAAGCTGAAGCCATGCCGTCAAAACTATCATGCAGGACGTTATAGGATTTGCCGATCCGCGCAAAACAATCGCCTACGGCGACCGACTGATCGGCGACGCGTTCCAGCAAGTTTGTAGAACGGTAGGTCTGAAAATCGTAGATCTTGGCCATGGGCGATCATCCTCTTCCAGAATGCTGAGTATGGGACGCAAAGGGTTAACAATTCCATGATTGCCCGGTATTTGGCCCCGTTGAGGGCGCTAAACCGCTACATGGTGCGTTCCAACCTCTCTATCTAAGGTTTTACCAATGGGGGTCGTTTTCAATAAAAAACCGGGAAAACGGGAAAAAAAAGACCCTTTTGTTTCACTTTTGCCTACATTCCCCCCCAATCAGCCACCGCAACCACATTTTAACCCGATTCTGGCCAAATACAGAGAAGTCCATGCAAGTCGATTTGTTTGATTTCGAACTACCCGCAGGGTCCATCGCCCAGCGCCCGGTCAGCCCGCGCGATGCGTCACGGCTGTTGCACGTTCAGGGCAATGCGCTAAGTGACGCGTACGTGGCGGACCTGCCCGGTCTTCTGAAGGCTGGCGACATCGTGGTGTTTAACGACACGCGGGTAATCCCGGCGCGCCTCAAAGGCAAAAAAGGCGAAGGTGCCATCGAAGTCACCCTGCACAAACGCGCGGCCCCCGATACCTGGCACGCCTTTGCCCGGCCTGCCAAAAAACTTAAAGCCGCTAGCCACATTGAATTCGACGATGGCCTTGCAGCAGACGTGCTGGAAAAACTGGACGCAGGCGAAGTGGTGTTGCGCTTTAACAAAGGCGGTGCGGACTTGATGCGCTCGCTGGAAAAGGTCGGCGCCATGCCCCTGCCGCCCTATATCAAACGCGAAAATCTGGCGGATGCAAAAGATGACGAAGCCTATCAAACCATGTTTGCCCAAATACCGGGTGCGGTTGCCGCGCCCACGGCGGGGCTGCATTTTACGCCGGGCTTGATAGACGCGCTCACGGAAAAAGGCATCGCCCACACCACCCTGACCCTGCATGTGGGCGCGGGCACGTTTTTGCCGGTCAAGGTCGAAGACACGACGGATCATAAAATGCACGCCGAATGGGGCGAAATTCCCCAAGGCGCAGCAGATGCCATCAACGCTGCGCGAAAAGCCGGCGGTCGCGTGGTGGCGGTGGGCACCACATCTTTGCGCTTGCTGGAAAGTGCGGCGGATGATGACGGCACATTGAAAGCGTATTCGGGTGAAACCAGCATCTTCATAACGCCGGGCTATCGCTTTAAGATCACCGACATGCTGATGACTAATTTCCATTTGCCCAAATCAACCCTGTTCATGTTGGTCGCCGCATTCAGCGGCCTTGAAACCATGAAGGCCGCGTACGCCCACGCCATTGATGCGGGCTATCGGTTTTATTCCTACGGCGATGCAACGCTGCTGGAGAAATCACCATGAGCAATAACGCCTTTCACTTACATGCCACAGACGGTAATGCACGGCGCGGCGTTTTGAAAACGGCGCACGGTGACATCAACACGCCCGCCTTCATGCCGGTCGGAACCGCCGCCACGGTCAAGGGCATGACGCCCGAGGCTGTCACCCAAACCGGGGCCGAGATCATTTTGGGCAATACGTATCATCTGATGCTGCGCCCCGGCGCCGAACGTATTCAAAAACTGGGCGGGCTTCATAAATTCATGAACTGGTCGGGGCCGATCCTGACCGACAGCGGCGGCTATCAGGTGATGAGTTTATCTGAACTGCGCAAGTTAGATGAAAACGGCGTCACGTTCAAAAGCCACATCGACGGCTCCAAACACACGTTGACGCCGGAACGCTCCATCGAAATCCAGCACATGTTGGATGCCGACATCACCATGTGCTTTGATGAATGCCCGCCTTATCCATGTGAAAAAGAAGAAGTCGCGCGCGCCACCGCCCTTTCCATGCGCTGGGCCAAACGATCCAAGGATGCGTTTGTCGATCGCC
>DAOVVL010000313.1 GCA_030637205.1 Thalassospiraceae bacterium
AAAATGGCCGTCGGTCACCGCGTCGATGGGCGCGCATCCATGGTTGTCGGCACCCACAGCCATGTTCCTACTGCCGACGCCCAGATCCTTCCCGCAGGCACCGCGTATCAGACCGATGCGGGCATGTGCGGTGATTACAATTCGGTGATCGGCATGCAAAAAGAAGCCGCCATTGATCGCTTTATATCCAAGATGCGCGGCACCCGCCTTGAACCCGCCACCGGCGAAGGCACGCTCTGCGGGGTGTTTGTTGAAAGCGACGATGCGACCGGGCTGGCCAAACGGGTCACGCCGGTGCGCGTGGGCGGCCGGCTGGCCCCGGCGCTTCCTTAAAATAAGCCCCGAATTGCCCGTTTTTTGTCCCTTCTTATGCCACTCCTTATGCCCCAAAGCCGCCATATTGGGCCGCTACGTTAGGCAACCCTGAAAGCGGGCCAGAAAACCGCCCAAAAAACCGCAGTGATCCTATCTTTTTGCCGATTGTGGTATAAGTCCGGGCGCACCCTGGGGGAACCGATTCGCCGGGGGCAGGTTTTCACGCGTTTTATAAGATAGAAGGCATTTCAAGCACCATGGCAGGTCATTCAAAGTTCAAGAACATCATGCACCGCAAAGGCGCCCAAGACGCCAAGCGCGCGAAAACCTTTTCCAAGCACGCCAAGGAAATTTATGTGGCGGCCAAGATGGGCATGCCTGACCCGGACAAAAACCCGCGCCTTCGCACCGCCATTATTGCCGCTCGCGGTGACAACATGCCCAAAGACAACATCACGCGCGCCATTAAAAAGGCCGAAGGCGGCGGCGCTGAAAACTATGATGAAGTTCGCTACGAAGGTTATGGCCCCGGCGGCGTCGCGGTGATCGTTGAAACCCTGACCGACAACCGCAACCGTACCGCAGGCGAAGTGCGCGCCGCGTTCACCAAACACGGTGGCACGTTAGGCGAGACCGGATCGGTTGGTTTTATGTTTGAGCGCGTCGGCATCATTCGCCTGAAAAAAGATGCAGGCGACGCCGACAGCGTTTTTGAAGCGGCCCTCGAAGCGGGTGCCGATGATGTGCAGTCTGATGACGACGGCCACGAAATTACCTGCAATCCGGATGACTTTGCAGGCGTGCGCGACGGGCTGGAAGAAAAGTTCGGCGAACCTGCTGAAGCACGGCTCGACTGGAAGCCCAACACCACAACGGAACTGGATGAAAGCACGGCGGAAACGCTGCTCAAGCTTCTCGACGTTCTGGACGACAACGACGATGTGCAGCGCGTTGCATCGAACTTTGAAGTATCCGACGAAGTACTTGCCAAGTTAAGTGCTTAAGGAAAGGCGAAAGCGCCATGCGGCTGATTGGACTTGATCCGGGATTGCAACGTACCGGCTGGGGCGTGATCGATGCCGTGGACAACCGCCTTTCATTTGTTGCCGACGGCGTGGTGCAGACCACGGCCAAGCTTTCCCTTTCAGAACGCTTGGTTGAACTGTTTGAAGGTGTTTCGGCGGTGATCGGTGAGTTTAAGCCTGGAGTTGCCGCCGTTGAAGAAACGTTTGTGAACAAGAACCCGGCCTCGACTTTGAAATTGGGCCAGGCGCGCGGCGTGATCTTGTTGGCGCCCAGCCTGTTGGGATTGGACGTTTTTGAATACACGCCCAATCTGGTCAAGAAATCGGTGGTCGGTTCGGGTCATGCGTCCAAGGAACAAGTTCAGATGATGGTCAAAACGCTTTTACCCAAAGCAACGATCACCAACGCCGACGCGGCTGACGCGTTGGCGGTGGCGATTTGCCATGCGCATCTGGGCGAAACCGAAGCGCGTATTAATCGGAGCGCCAGCGCATGATCGCAATGTTGAAAGGCCGGGTTGAAAGCATCGAAGACGGCATGGCCGTAATCGATGTGAACGGCGTCGGCTATCAAACGCTTTGCACAAGCGGCACGCTTTCAAAAATGTTTGTCGGTGAAGCGGTAACGCTGCACATTGAAACCCAGGTGCGTGAAGATTTTATCCGCCTTTACGGTTTTATCGATCCCGCTGAACGCGCATGGTTCCGTTTGCTGACCACGGTGCAAGGCGTGGGATCAAAAGTTGCGGTGGCGATGTTATCCACCCTTTCAGCAGACGAACTGGTGCGCGCGGTTGCCAGTGGCGACAAAGCCATGATCGGGCGCGCGCCCGGTGTCGGCCCGAAACTGGCAGCGCGCATTGCAACGGAATTAAAAGACAAGGTCGCGGCCATGGCGCTGGGTCCGCAGGCATTGGCAGCCACGCCCGGCCAAAAAGGCGCGGTCCCGTCCGCCCCGTCCTTGGGATCGGAAACCACGCGCGATGCGGTATCGGCGCTGGTGAATCTCGGTTATTCACCGTCCGATGCGCTAACAGCCGTCAGCCACGCCGCTGTTGACGTGGGCGAGGCGGCGAGCATTGAGGCGCTGGTCAAGGGCGGCTTGGCCGAACTGGGTCCGAAGGAGCACGGCCAGTGAGTGATGAAGACACAAACGAGGACCGCATGGTCAGCACCGAACAAACGCAGCGCGACGCGCAAGAGCCAGGGCTTCGCCCGTCCACGCTGGATGCGTTCGTCGGCCAGCAGGGCATTTGCGAAAACTTGAGCGTCTTTATTGCAGCCGCCAAGCAGCGCGGTGATGCGATGGATCACACGTTATTTTACGGGCCGCCCGGTCTGGGCAAAACCACGCTGGCGCAAATCGTTGCGCGCGAACTGGGGGTTGGCTTTCGCGCAACATCCGGCCCGGTGATTGCGAAGTCTGGTGATCTGGCGGCGATTCTCACCAATCTGCAACCCCATGATGTGTTGTTCATTGATGAAATTCACCGCCTCAGCCCGGTGGTTGAAGAAATTCTGTATCCGGCCATGGAAGATTTCCAGCTCGATTTGATTATTGGCGAAGGCCCGGCGGCGCGCAGCGTGCGCATTGATTTGTCGCCGTTCACTTTAATTGGCGCAACCACGCGTTCGGGTTTGATCTCAACCCCGTTGCGCGATCGTTT
>DAOVVL010000259.1 GCA_030637205.1 Thalassospiraceae bacterium
ACATTTCAATATGGCGCCATGGTTTGGGCACAGACAATTTTCCCTCATGCGGCGGCGCACCTGCATCGCTGAGGCGGATGGATTGCCATGCACCACGCCATTCGCTCGGTAATGGATACGGCGGGGCGACCTGGTGCTCTGCCTTCAAACCAAAGCGCGCGTAATACGCCGGGTCACCGAGAACAAATACATAACCAATTTTAGATTTTTCCAGGTGCATCAAACCCGTCCGAACCAACGTGCTTCCGATCCCCTGTTTATGCAAAGTTGGCGTGACCGCAAGCGGGCCTAAAAGCGCGACCTTAACCTCGCCTCCCTCAACGTGGCAAAACGTGAAACTGATATGCCCAACGACCCCGTTTTCACGTATCCCAACAAGCGATATTACGCCGTGGCCAAAATCCAGAAGCTCCCCAACAAGCGGTACCAGATCCTCGTCAGGGAAGGCATCTTTATACAGTTGCTCGATCGCGGGTGCGTCACCGGGCCGGTTCTCGCGAATTTCAAGTTTGTTATTCATTAAGTTAGCCCCCCGTTCTTTTTTTCTCACACCTAAAGCTTCATAAACGCGACATCTTCATAAACGTGTCTGGGCCGTCGCAAAAACCTGTTCGCCATTTTGCCAACGCCCCATGGCGTCTGGATCGCCAAGCGCGATTGCCAAGGCGGGCGCAAGGTTGAGCAATTCATGCTCATGGCCGGCGCTGGCCATGCCGATTTGCAACACCTCGATGGTCAGGCGCGCGGCCCTTTCCTGAAGGGCGTAATTGCGGATGATCATGTGTTGTCGGTTTTGTTCGCGCGCCATTTCACAATCGAAATCGTCATAGGAATTACCGCCACGACAAACCAGGGGTCGCGCGTCATAGACCGAACACACACCGTCACGCAACAACGGGCAGACGGTTTGCGACCAAGACGTCGGGTCCAGTGGCACTAACGGCAGTTTCAAGGTTTCAGGCAGGGTTTTAATCAGGTCGGCAATCTGATCATCTGAAAATTGCGCCCCAATAAATTTGGCAAGGCGGAAAACCTCAATCGCGGTGATGGTGATTTCGGGCTGATAGCAGCAGCTGGTGCAACCGGCCTTACACGCGAACGGGCGTTCGGGCGGCTGCTCAGTGTGGGCGCGTTCCAGCAGGCCTTCAAATGTGCCTATGGCTTCTTTGAAAAGAGCGTCGAGCTCATCGGTCGTGTCCATGCCCGGCACTGTAGATGAAAAATGCAAACTCCCACCATGTTTTCCTGAGGTTATCGTATATCCGTCATTCGCAAGCCCCCCGTTCTATTTGCTTAATTATTGCTTATGAGCGATCGCCCTTTTCGGCTATCTTGCGCATTGATTTAACCCACCCTCAGGAGACTTCCCCCCATGTCCGCAACCATCGACGCCCGCCTTGCTGAACTTGGCATCACCCTGCCCGCCGCTGCTGCGCCGGCAGCCAACTATGTGCCGTATGTCATCACCGGCAATCTGGTGATCATTTCGGGCCAGATCACCATGGAAAGCGGTGAACTGAAGTATCTGGGCACGGTCGGTGACGATATTGATACCGACACCGCGTATCAGGCGGCGCGCCTTTGCGGGCTGAACCTGATTGCGCAATTAAAAGAAGCCTGTGACGGCAACCTCGACCGGGTTGTGCGCGTGGTGCGCCTGGGTGGGTTCGTGAACTGCACGCCTGATTTTGTTGACCACCCCAAGGTGATCAACGGCGCATCGGACCTGATGGCCGAAGTATTTGGCCATGTCGGCAAACACGCCCGCGCTGCCGTCGGCGCGCCCAGCCTGCCGTTGGGCGTGTCGGTCGAGGTCGATGGCATTTTTGAAATCGGTTAAGCCCTTGCTTGAAGCAACCTGATCCAGCCATCATATAAGGGCCATGCCCGACGGTTCTGAAAATTTCTCGATTTCCGTGGTTGAAGCCATCGCTTCGCTGGACGCAAGCGCGTGGGACGCGTGCGCGGGCAATTCAGACCCCTTTGTCAGCCACGCTTTTTTAAGCGCCCTTGAAGACAGCGGATCGGTCGGCATATCGGCCGGATGGCAACCCCAGCACGTGGCGATTAAAGACGCGGGCGGCGAATTGCTGGGATGCGCGCCCATGTACCTGAAGAACAATTCATACGGCGAATATGTGTTCGACTGGGGCTGGGCCGAGGCCTATCAACGCGCGGGCGGAAATTATTATCCCAAATTGTTGTGCGCCGTGCCGTTTACCCCGGTCACCGGGCCACGGTTGCTGGTGCGCGGTGATCTTGCGCGCAGACTGGCCACCGAAGTGCGCACCTTGTTGGTGCGCGCCATGGTGCATCATGGCAAAGCGTTAAAGGTTTCATCGCTGCATCTGAACTTTCTCGGCGACACGGATGCAGAATTTTTGCAAACCGCAGGCTTTATCCCCCGCCTTCATCTGCAATATCACTGGCAGAATAATGGATATGCAGACTTTGACGATTTTCTCGGCGAATTGACATCGCGCAAGCGCAAAGCCATCCGCAAAGAACGCCGTGAAGTTGAAAAGGCCGGATTAAGCATCCAGCGTTTAGTGGGCGATGAGATTACAACGGCGCACTGGGATGCCATGTATGGCTTTTACATGGACACCGGGGCGCGCAAATGGGGCCAGCCGTATTTGAACCGAGAATTTTTCACGGCTTTGGGTGAGCGTTTGGGCGAGCGTGTGATGATGGTGGTGGCAAATGATCGCCACGGGGATGATGAGAACATTATCGCAGGTGCGCTTAACCTGATCGGCGGTGACGCACTATACGGGCGCTATTGGGGATGCACGCGCCATGTCGACTTCCTGCATTTCGAGCTTTGTTATTACCAGGCCATCGAAGCCGCGATTGAACGGAATTTAAGCCGCGTCGAAGCCGGCGCGCAGGGCGAACACAAGATCGCGCGCGGATATTTGCCCCATCTCACAAAATCTGCACACTGGATCGCTGATCCCGGATTTTTTGATGCCATTTCAGATTTCACCAAACGTGAGGCCGGTGCCGTGAAACATGAAAAAGCGCTTCTGGATGCACAAAGCCCCTATCGCGACGATGCGCCAGCGGGTTAGGCTTGTGCCTATGAAGCGGATTCTCTTAAATCTTGGAATATTGTTGGCAGTGGCATCGCCGCTGTGGGTGGCGTTTAATGCGCAGGCGTTGCCGTTAAACAAATGCGCGCGCATCATCCGCAGCAATGCAGGCACCGAAACCCTGATTAACCGGTGCAAAGAGTGCATGAAGATCAAGGTCGAACGGACCCGCTCGGCCAATACCGGCTCGCCGCCGACGCTTCGCGATTTCACCATGATGCCGGGCGCAAATCAGCCGCTACCATTTAGAGGACCAGGCGGCACACGCATCGTCATTGAATTCCCGTGTAAGGGATAACGCCCCCGGGTATTACCGCTGTGCGGTCACAATCGAGGACTGTTCCTCAATCGCCTGCAACACCCCTTCCCACCCTTCACTGGTGGCAGTCTGGCGGGCTTTGTCAGCACCCAGATGACGTGTCAGGATCACCGCCAGCTGATGGTTGGCGGTGAATTTCTGTCCCAGATATACCTCGTCGGTCATAAGCCTTCTCCTTTTTTTGCCCCCAATTGAGCCGGAGGCTTCCCGTATTGCTTTAGACACTGCATGGACCGTGCCAAAGCGGCCCTGAGCCGGAGAACGACCG
>DAOVVL010000208.1 GCA_030637205.1 Thalassospiraceae bacterium
CGCGCGCAACATGTATGAGTTTAGCCACGAAATTCGCCAGAACCCCGGCTTGTTGCTTTCGGGCACGCCTCCGGTGGAAAAAACACCGGGAAAGTGATCTAAGCAAGTGTCGCATGAGAGGAATTTGAGAATATGAACAAGATGATTGCAGGCATAAGCGCCATTTGCGTCTCGTTGGTGTTGACGGGTTGCGCGGCCGCACCGCCGGTTCACGAAGATAACTTTTATCGCCTGTCCCACGTTGCTCAGGAAACAACCACCACCAGCCTCTTTTCCGGTGCAACGATTGAAGTCGCGCGGTTCGTTGCTGACGGTTCGGTTTCAAACCGCCCGTTGCTCTACACCACCGAAGACAATCCCAATGCGGTCAGCGAATACCATTATCATTTCTGGATCGAAGCGCCGCCGACCCTGATTAAGGATGCGCTGGTCAGCTACCTTCGCGCCAGTGCCATCGCCAAGCGCGTGGTCACGCCTGAAATGCGGGTCGAGGCTGATTATTCGGTGCTGGGCCGCATCAAGCGCCTGGAAGTTTCCAACGGAACGAACTATTCCGGTGTCGTCGCATTTGAAATGGGACTGCGGCGCAATTCAGATGGTGAGCTGCTGGTGCTGGAAGAATATGAGGCCACGGTGCCGGCGTCGGCCAACAATGTTGGCGCGGCCATCACGGCGGTGCAGCAGGCAACCGAAGAAGTTTTCAAACGCTTTATGCAAGACATTCAGGCCCGTTAACAACCACTAAACCCGGCGCCCAGCTTCAAAAATTGCTGATGGGGCGGGGCGGTTGCAGGTGTTGCGGGGGTGCGCCCCTGTCTCGGCAGGCCTTAATTTTTGCAAACATTGCCGCAATATACTAAAAACCCTCGCGCAGGCGGAGCTTCCCCCGGGCTGCCCACATTTCGGGCACCCTGTCTCTGAGGATTAGAAAATGTCGAACACGGACGCCGTTTCGCCCGCTGACTTTCTGGGCGCTGAAAAAAAGCTGTTACCAAACGCGTACAAGTTGCGCGACGAACTGGCTGGCGTGCTTGACGGCTTTGAAGCCGAAGCGCGCGAAAACCATCTGCAATCGCCGGTGCGCCGTTTGGCGTTTTATATATCGAACCTGGTTCACGAGCGCCGCATCGATTTAGGCGGCCTGGAAGAACTGGTGCGCTTGTTGACGCTGGATGCGTTTTTCTATCGTGCCCGGCACTTGCGCGAATATGTTGGCAACTGTTCGCCCGAAGCCAACCTTGAAACGCTGGCGAAGCTTTTTACCGGCCTTAGCCGCGATGCAAACGGCGCGACCATTTCATTTGAGGATTTTCGCGCCAAGATCGAACGCGAAGTCTTCGGCATTGTAATCACCGCGCACCCGACCTTTGCGGTGTCGCAAGACCTGACCCAGGTGCTGGCAAGCCTTGCAACGGGATGTGGGCAAGATGGCAAAGCGTTGGATGAAACCGATCTTTTAGCACTGGCCACCGAAGTTGCTGAAAGCCGCCACGGCACCAGCGCCGCCATGACGCTTGATGCCGAGCAGGAATTCGCCCTGATGGCGATTGCCAACATCCGCGCCGCACTTCGCCGCGTTTACCGCGTTGTGTTTGAAGTGGCGCGCGAAGTTTACCCCGCCGACTGGCAACAGCTTACGCCTAAGCTCATTACCGTGGCCAGCTGGGTTGGCTATGATCTGGATGGGCGTTCCGACATTTTGTGGTCCGATACATTTTTGGCGCGCCTGAGCGTTGAAGAAATGGCGCTGAACGATCATCTGGAAAGCCTTGCCGAAATCGCCACCGAGGAAAAGCTGAAAAGCAGCACGACTGAAACCCTGAACACGATCCGCGCTGCGATCTCTGAACAGTTGGCGCGCATGAAAGAAGATGTCGCACGCCTGAAGGCAGACCCTGAAACCAGCGACGGGGTGGGGGCATTTTCCCGCGCACTGGCGGATGGCGCGGACGCGCGTCTGGTATCGCTCAGTGGTATCGTTGAGATGCTTAGCGATGAAATTAAAGCGAACCCCGATGCGGCTTGCGGCTTGGCCGTGTTGCGCGCCGAAATGGCGAACCTCGGTCTTGCTTTTGCGCAAACCCATGTGCGCATTAACGCAACCCAGTTGACCAACGCCATACGCGAAGAGATCGGCCCCATTACGTCGCCCGAAGACCCGGCCAACCGGCGGCGCTATGTGCGCGCGGTGAGCGACCTGTTGGACAACGTCGAGCCGGTCAGCATCAACTTCGGTTCCATCATGCGTGAACGCACCACCGCCAAGCGGGTGTTTATGATTGTGGCCAAGTTTTTGAAATTTGTTGATACGGACGAACCGGTACGCTTCCTGATCGCCGAGTGTAATACGGCGTTCACGGTACTTTCGGCGCTCTATTATGCAAAGCTGTTTGGCGTGGCGGACAAGATTGATATTTCACCGTTGTTTGAAACGGGCGAGGCGCTGGAACAGGGCCACGAGATTGTATCGGACCTTTTGGAAAACCCCCATTACGTCAAATACATAAAAAACCGCAAACGGCTTTGCATCCAGACCGGCTTTTCCGATGCCGGGCGCTACATCGGGCAAATCCCGGCATCGCTGGCGATTGAGCGGGTGCGCATCAAGATGGCGCGGCGCATCAAGAAATCTGGGATTAAGGGTGTTGATCTGGTGATTTTCGACACCCACGGCGAGTCCATCGGCCGTGGTACGCATCCGTTGAGTTTTTCGGACCGGCTGAATTACACCTACCCGCCCGAAGCGCGCAAAGCGTTCCGCGATGCGGGCGTAAATGTGAAACAGGAAGTCAGCTTTCAGGGCGGCGATGGGTACGTATATTTCTCGAACGCGGAACTTGCGCTCGCCACCGTATGTCGGCTGGTTGAACACGCACTGGGCGATGATCCAGACATTGAAGACGAATTTTATGAAGACACGGACTTCTCGCTGGACTTCTTCATGTCGGTCAAGGGCTTCAACGAACGTCTTTTGGAAAATCCCAACTATGCGGCGCTGCTCGATGTGTTCGGCACTAACCTTTTGTATTCCACCGGGTCGCGCAAGGTAAAGCGCCAGCACGAAGGCGGCGCGCGGGTTGATCTGGCGCACCCGTCCCAGGTTCGCGCCATTCCGCACAACGCGATTTTGCAACAGCTGGGATACTTTTCAAACTCCATCAGCGGGCTGGGCAAGGCGATTGCGCGCGATTTCGAACGCTTTAAGGAAATGTATGAAAGTTCGGACCGCTGCCGCCGCTTTATCAACATGGCGGCTTATGCGCGCCACTTATCAGACCTTGATGCGTTGCATGGTTATATTTCGTTGTTTGATCCTTCGATCTGGTTGCGCCGTTCCAAAATTGAAAGCGACCCGGATCGCGCTGAACAAATGCAACATCTGGCGCACATTCTGCGCCACGGCTCGGCCCACGAAAAGCTTAACCGCACCTACCGCATTTTCTTAAATGACACGATCTATCTGGATAAGGGTCTGGCGTCGGTTCAAAACGACGACATGTTGCCGGGTGTGGCGGGCGATTCTTACCCCGACCTGACGTTGTTGCACGGCATTCGCGTGGCATTGATCCATGAAGTGTTTTTGATTTTGGCGCGCTTGCCGCGTTTTTCAGACATGGCGGAAAGTTCCGACGATGTGATCAACGAAATTCTGCATCTTGATATTGAACACGCGGTTAAAGTTTTGAAAACTGCGTTCCCCAAATCAGAACCGCAAGCAGACGCCAAGTCGTTCGGTGAAGAAGCAACGTACCGCACCGATGTCGATCACGGCTATGCGCGCGAACATGATGAACTGTTCGACCCGCTGGAAGAAATTTACGATCTTCTGCGGCGCACTTCTACCGCGATCGCACACATCTGTGGCGCCGTCGGCTAAGCGTTCTGGGTTTTCAGAAAATACCAGAGATCAAATATCAAGCGCGCGCCGGTAAACGTCGAGCAGTTCTTCCTGTTCCTGACGTTCGGACAGGTCAAGCTTGCGCAGCGCCACCACCTTGCGGATGATTTTGATGTCAAATCCCGATCCCTTGGCCTCGGAATAGACCTCGCGGATATCGGCTGAAAGCGCCGCTTTTTCTTCTTCCAGACGTTCAATGCGTTCAACAAATGCGCGCAGCTTTTCCGCTGCAATTCCGCCGACTTCGCTCATGGTGGGTTCCTTAAGGTAGGTGTTGTTTGGCAAATCTCTGGGCGGACCTTAGCGCCCGCACTGCACGTGGGCAATGTGGAAAAGTCGGCTTATGGGGCAGTCTTGTGGAAAACTGCGTTTTAGCCGCGCGGCTCAACAGCTTTCGATTGTTTCGCTAACCAGCCAGTCGACCACCGCGGCCAGCGCCTCTTCATCGC
>DAOVVL010000090.1 GCA_030637205.1 Thalassospiraceae bacterium
AAAATTCGCGTTAAGCGCGGCGGCGGCCACGCCGGCCACAACGGGCTGCGTTCGATCCATCAGGCGGTGGGCGATAATTATGTGCGGGTTCGCTTAGGGGTAGGCCATCCCGGCGAAAAAGACCGGGTTTCGGGCCATGTGCTGAACGATTTTGCCAAGGCCGATCAGAAATGGCTGGAACCGCTGCTCGACGCCACGGCCCAACATCTGGACTGTCTTTTTGATGGCCACGACGCGGATTTTATGACCCACGTTGCGCGCATGGCACCGGTGCCAAAGCCTAAAAACAAAAACAATGACGAGGATCAGGACTGATGGGATTTAAATGCGGCATTGTTGGCCTTCCCAACGTGGGAAAATCGACGCTATTTAATGCGCTGACGGCGACTGCGGCTGCAGAAGCCGCCAACTTTCCCTTTTGCACCATCGAGCCAAACGTCGGACGCGTTTCGGTCCCCGATGCGCGCCAGGACAAGCTGTCCAAGATCGCGGGCTCAGCCAAGGAAGTTCCGACACAGCTGGAATTTGTTGATATCGCAGGTCTGGTCAAAGGGGCCAGCAAGGGCGAAGGGTTGGGCAACCAGTTTCTTGCCAACATTCGCGAAGTTGACGCCATCATTCAGGTGGTGCGTTGCTTTGATGATGACAACGTGACCCATGTTGAAGGCGCAATCGATCCCCTGCGCGATGCCGAAATCATCGAAACCGAATTGATGCTGGCCGATATGGAAAGCCTTGAAAAGCGCGTGACCTCGTTAACCAAAAAGGCGCGGGGCAACGACAAGGACGCCGTGGCCGAACTGGACCTGGTGGAACGCTCATTGGCATTACTGCAAGACGGAACGCCTGCGCGTAAACTCGAAGTTAGCGAAGATGATGAAAAAAGTTTTCGCATGCTGCAACTGTTGACGTCCAAGCCGGTACTTTATGTTTGCAACGTCGAAGAAGATGCCGCCGCCGATGGCAATGCGTTTTCAGCCAAGGTTGAAGAAATGGCCGCCGCACAGGGTGCGGGCACGGTGGTGATTTCAGCGAGGATCGAAGAAGAAGTCAGCCAGCTTGATTCCGAAGATGACAAACAGGAATTTCTCGAAGCACTGGGCCTGAGCGAAACCGGACTGGCGCGCGTGATCCGTGCAGGGTATTCGCTTTTGAACCTGATCACGTTTTTCACCTGCGGGCCGAAAGAAACCCGCGCATGGACGGTGCAAAACGGTGCCACTGCCCCCGAGGCCGCGGGCGTGATCCATACCGATTTTGAAAAAGGCTTCATTAAGGCCGAAACCATCGCATATGACGACTATATCGAACTGAACGGCGAGCAGCCCTGCAAGGATGCTGGCAAAATGCGCCAGGAAGGCCGCGATTATGTGGTTCACGACGGCGATGTCTTGCTGTTTCGGTTTAATGTATGATGGCGAAAGCCTGCGATTAACACGACACGATCCTGGGGAGGACTTAAAACAATGACGGCACCTGGAACCCCGCCCATCATCGGCGTAATCGGCGGCAGCGGCATCTATGAAATCGACGGGTTGGAAAACACCCGTTGGGAAAAAGTCGAAAGTTCCTTCGGCGAAGCATCTGATGAGCTATTTTTTGGTGAACTGGATGGCGTGCAGATGGTGTTCCTGCCACGCCATGGTCGCGGACATGTCATCCCGCCCGCCAGCGTCAACTACCGCGCCAATATTGATGCCTTAAAGCGTGCAGGCGTCAGCGAAATTCTTTCGGTTTCGGCGTGTGGTTCGCTGAAAGAAGAGCTGGACCCCGGCACCTTTGTTATTGCCGACCAATTCATTGACCGCACCATCGCTCGCGAAAAATCATTTTTCGGGCCCGGCCTGGTCGCCCATGTGGGGCTTGGCCATCCGGTATGTTCGCGTCTGGGCGATGCGCTGGAAGCTTCTGCGAAGAAACTGGGCATCAAGCACCAGCGCGGCGGCACGTATCTGGCGATGGAGGGGCCGCAGTTTTCAACTTTGGCCGAATCGAATTTGTACCGCAGTTGGGGTTGCGACGTGATCGGCATGACCAACATGCCCGAAGCCAAGCTCGCGCGCGAGGCCGAGATCTGTTACGCCACCGTTGCCATGGTCACCGATTTTGATTGCTGGCACCCAGATCACGACCACGTCACGGTCGACAGCATCATCAAGACGCTGCTGGAAAATGCCGATAAGGGGCGTTCGCTGGTTCGCGAAGTGGCACCTGTTTTGGCAAAGCGCGCCGACAGCTGTTCGGATGGTTGCCATACGGCATTGGACACGGCCATTATCACCGCACCCGATGCGCGCGATCCGGCCATGTTAAAACAGCTCGATGCGGTCGCCGGTCGGGTATTGAACGCTTAAAAAGGCAGATAAATCATGCTGGTTGACGGACAACACTTTCGCACCATCTGGCCGACCGATGATGGCGTGTTCGAGATTATCGACCAGACCAAGCTGCCGTTTTCGTTTGAGGTGGTGCGTCTGGAAACCGCTGTTGAAGCTGCCCACGCCATATTTGATATGCTGGTGCGCGGTGCGCCGCTGATCGGTGCCACGGCGGCGTACGGCATGGCGCTGGCCATGCGCGAAGATGCATCAGATGACAATCTTTCGCATGCCTACACAAATTTACTGGCAGCCCGGCCCACGGCGGTTAACCTGCGCTGGGCGGTAGACGAAATGCGCGCACTTTTAGACCCGCTGGACCCCGGCCAGCGCGCCACGGCAGCGTTCGCACGCGCCGCCGACATTTGTGATGAAGATGCGGCCCAGTGTTCGGCCATCGGCGATCACGGTCTTGAATTGATTTTGGGGGCTTATGAAAAGTGCGGCAAGTCGCGCCCGGTCAACATCCTGACCCATTGCAACGCCGGATGGCTGGCGACGGTTGACTGGGGCACCGCCACAGCACCGATTTACAAAGCCCACGAAAAAGGCATCCCCGTGCATGTGTGGGTCGATGAAACCCGGCCGCGCAACCAGGGCGCCAGCCTGACGGCGTGGGAACTGAACCAGCACGGTGTCGATCATACGGTCATTGTGGACAATGCCGGTGGCCATTTGATGCAGAAGGGCCAAGTGGACCTGTGCATTGTCGGCACGGACCGCACCACGCGCACCGGCGATGTGTGCAACAAAATCGGAACGTACCTGAAAGCACTGGCGGCGGCGGATAATTCGGTGCCGTTTTACGTGGCGCTGCCGGGCACTACCATTGACTGGGAGCTGAAACATGGAAAAGACATTCCCATTGAAGAGCGCGCCGCCGAAGAAGTCACCGAAATGACTGGGCGCACGCGCGCAGGCAACGTGGAAACCATGCGCATCGTTTCTGACGGCAGCAAAGCCGCCAATCCGGCCTTTGACGTCACGCCGGCCGGTCTGGTGAGCGCATTGATAACCGAGCGCGGTATCGCCATGGCCAATGAAGAGGCGCTATCAAGTTTGTACCCGGAAAAGGCCAAATATTGATGCAGGATTTTGAAGCCCGGCGCGAAATTATCAAGATCGCATTGCAGCTTAACTCTACGGGGTTGAGTGCCGGAACGTCGGGCAACGTTTCGGTGCGGGTCAAGGGCGGGTTTTTAATTACGCCGTCGGGCGTGAAGTACGAAAAGCTGTTGCCGCCCGATGTGGTGTTTATGGATATGGATGGCACCGCCCACGGCCATTTTGCACCGTCCAGCGAATGGCGGTTCCACCGCGACATCTATAAAAACCGCAGCCACGCCAAGGCCATCGTGCATGCGCATGCGCCTTATTCAACGGCGCTGGCGTGTCTTGAAAAAGAGATCCCGCAATTTCATTACATGGTCGCCATCGCCGGGGCGAAATCGATCCGCTGTGCGCCCTATGCACCCTTTGGCACGGTCGAGCTTTCCGAAGCGGCCTTGGGCGCATTGGATGGCAGGCGCGCCTGTTTGCTGGCCCACCACGGCTTGATCGCGTACGCGGATAATCCTGAAAAGGCACTGACGCTGGCGACAGAGGTCGAAGTGTTGGCGCAGCAATACCAGTTGGTTTTGCAAATGGGTGAGCCCAAGTTGCTCAGCGACGCCGAAATGGAAGACGTGCTGCACCGCTTTTGGACCTACGGCGACAATGCGCAAAAAGCCGATGAAACCAAACGGACCAAGCCCAAGCTAACCCATCATCCGCGCGCCACGTTACCGAAACGCCGCTAAAGTTTTTTTACGCGTTATCTACAGGCCATCCACGGGTTTGACCACATGGCGCGTAATACGATGTGCCAGTGGCGCAATGACCTGCGATGCCGGCCATGCTACACAAAACCCGACAGCAAAGGCGCTGGCCCAACGCCATAAAAACCCATCATCAAAGCCGGTGTTCACGCCGGTCATAAAAAACGACATGATCGAAGCCATGCCCAGTGCCATGACGGGTGCAAAAACAAACGGGGCGAATTTGGCGGGGATTTTGTTTTTCATGTGCTTCACGCTTTTGTTTGATTTAATGAGGTTGGTGATAAAAAACCCCCGCCAGTTCAGGCAGGGGTTTTAAAAATTTCAAATGGCCCATTTTAGTTGGGACGTTTGTGGCGCTGCATTTCCTGTTCGTATTCTACCACATAAGGATCGTGGACGAATTCTTCAAGGCTAATGTTGCTCCAGATGCGACGCTTGAGCGCATAGAACATTGCGGTGAGGATGATCAGGTACAAGATCACCTTGATGCCAAGGCGCTTGCGTTCTTCCATTTCCGGGTTCGCGGCCCATGCCAGAAACGCCGTGATATCCTTGGCGTGCTGTTCAAGGGTTGGCTCGGTCCCGTCTTCGTAATCTACCGCTTCTTCATACAACGGCTGGGCCATGAAAATCTGGTGGCCCGGATAATATTTGTTGTAATAGGTGCCTTCGGAAAGATCAAAATCTGCGGGTGCATCGTCCAGATACCCGGTCATCAGGCCATAGATATAATCGGTTCCGCCTTTGCGGGCCTTGGTGATGACCGAAAGATCGGGCGGAAACGCGCCGCCATTGGCAAAACGCGCGGCATTTGTGTTGGCAAACGGTTTCACAAAGCGGTCCGACAGTTTGGCCGGGCGCATATACATTTCGCCTTCGTCATCGGGGCCGTCTTCGATTTCATAATCAGATGCCATGGCTTTGGCTTGATCGGTCGTGAAACCAATGTCCACCAGATTGCGGTAATAAACCATTTCCAACGAGTGACACCCCGAACAGACCTCAAGAAAGACCTGTGAGCCACGGCGAAGCTGGGGGCGATCGTACGAGCCAAAGATGCCGTCAAACGACCATTTCAGGCTAGGCAGCGCGTCGGCTTCAGCAACTGCGGCACTTGCGATCCCCGGAAGGAAGCTGATCGCACATGCGGCGGAAATCAGGAATTTACGCATTTGCATGGGCTTAAGCCTCCTTGGCGCGGCGTTTTTTCCGCACTTCTTCAAAAATACTTACCGGCAAAGGCTTGGTCTTTTCATATTTTCCAAGAACCGGAAGGATCAGGAAAAAGAGGAAATAATAGCCGGTGGAAAGTTGCGCCATGATCAAATACGCGCCTTCAGATGGTTTTTGCCCCAACCAGCCGAGGAACAGGGCATTGGCAACAAATATCCAGAACAGTTGTTTGAAAATCGGGCGGTACGTGGCGGCACGCACTTTCGATGTATCAAGCCACGGCAACACGTACAGGATCAAGACGCCGGCAAACATCACGATCACGCCACCCAGCTTGTCGGGGATCGCGCGCAAGATTGCGTAAAACGGCAGGAAATACCATTCCGGAACAATGTGCGGCGGGGTCACCATCGGGTCGGCGGGGATGTAGTTGTCAGGTTCGCCAAAGAAATCGGGGGCGAAGAACACAAAGAACATGAACACGATCATGAACAGGCCCAGCCCGTACAGATCCTTGATGGTGTAAAACGGGTGAAACGGCATCATGTCGGCCGGGCTTTTGATCTCGATGCCCAGCGGGTTGTTCGATTTGTGAATATGCAGCGCCCACATGTGAACCACCACCAGCATGAACAGGATCATCGGCAACAGGTAGTGCCATACGAAAAAGCGGTTGATGGTCGGGGCATCGACCGAGAAGCCGCCCCAAATCCACACCACGATGTAATCGCCGATCAGCGGGATCGCCGAGAACAGGTTGGTAATTACGGTTGCACCCCAGAAGCTCATCTGCCCCCACGGAAGCACGTAACCCATAAACGCGGTTGCCATCATGCATACATAGATGGTCACACCGATCATCCATAACAATTCGCGCGGTGCCTTGTAGGAACCAAAATAAATGCCGCGAAACATATGGATATAAACAACGATAAAGAACATCGACGCGCCGTTCATGTGCAGGTTTCTGAGCAACCAGCCATAGTTCACGTCGCGCACGATGCGCTCAACGCTTTGAAAGGCAACGTCGGCATGAGGCTGATAGTTCATCGCCAGGAAAATGCCCGTAACGATCATAATCACCAGCACGATGCCGGCGATCGATCCGTAGTTCCACCAATAGCTAAGGTTCTTAGGCGTTGGGTAGGAAACAAGGTTTTCACTTGAATAGCTGAAGATCGGCAGACGGGTGTCGATCCACATCAGTATCCGGTTGTCGGTTTGCATGCGTTTCATGTGTGATCTCAGCCAATCAAGATGGTGGTGTCATCGATAAAATTATATTCCGGAATCCGAAGGTTAAACGGAGCGGGGCCTTTGCGAATTCGCCCGGACGTGTCGTAGTGTGATCCATGGCAGGGGCAGAACCAGCCGCCAAAATCGCCTTTTTTGTCGCCCAGCTTCTGGCCCGACGGAATGCAACCCAGATGCGTGCATACACCAACGGTAATTAACCACTGGGGTCTTTGCACACGCTCAGCGTCAGTTTGGGGGTCGGGAAGTTCAGCAAGGTTGACGCTGGCAGCGCCTTCGATTTCTTCTGCAGAACGGTGGCGAATGAAAACCGGCTTGCCGCGCCACATGGTGGTAACGGCCTGGCCTTCTTCGATGGCTGAAAGGTCTACTTCGGTAGACGCCAGCGCCAACACGTCCTTGGCAGGATTAATGGAATGAATAAACGGCCATGCCGCAAGACCAATGCCTGCGAGGCTCAATGTGGTGGTCGAAATTAAGAGAAAATCCCGCTTGCCCTCGTCTTCAGGGTTTTCGGCGATGGTGCCGTTTGGGCTGGGATTGGAAATTTCGCTCATGGTGCGCCTTTCTAGACCTCGGTCGAGGGCTTGATAGTATTTCCGCCGGGGCCATGGGCGGGTGTCATTTTAAGCCTAAAACGGTGATTAACTGCCCCAA
>DAOVVL010000082.1 GCA_030637205.1 Thalassospiraceae bacterium
CTGAAAAGCAGCTTCCAGGCTGTCCGGCGTATGATAGGTGAACTTTGCGGGCTTCATGCGGGCACCTCATCAGTCCCACAACAAGGAAAGTCCAGTTTCCTTGTCAAATACATGCAGACGGTTGCGATTAATCTCCAGCGATACGCTATCGCCATCCTTGTGGCGGTGTTCCTTGCCCAGGCGGAAGAAAACCTCGATGCCTTCTAAGGTCATACTAAGGTACTGCTCCGATCCCATGGGCAACACCGTGTTGACGGTACCGCTGACTGCCGATCCGGGTTGGGCGTCGCCCCGCTCGTTTACATCTTCTGGCCGGATGCCAAGGATTACGGTTTTGCCTGCATGTTGAGCCAGCTTGTCCTTCATCTCAGCGGGGAAGGTCATGAAGAAGCTGCCCTTTTTAAAAACGATCTTGTCGCCATCGGTGGTCAGTTCGCCCTCCAGCAGGTTGATGGGCGGGCTGCCGAGGAACGAAGCGACAAAGAGGTTGGTGGGTTTTTCGTAAATTTCGTCCGGCGTACCAATCTGTTGCACCACGCCATCCTTCATCACCACGATGCGGTCGGCCAGCGTAAGGGCCTCGGCCTGGTCGTGGGTTACATAGACAAAGGTGGTTTGCATGCTGTGGTGAAGTTGTTTGATTTCGGCACGCATGGAGATACGCAAGGCCGCATCAAGGTTGGAAAGTGGCTCATCCATCAGAAATACAGATGGCTGGCGCACCATGGCGCGGCCCAAGGCAACGCGCTGGCGCTGGCCACCGGATAGCTGGCTGGGTAGGCGATCGAGCAGAGGCTCAATATGAAGGCGCTCTGCCGCATCGTTGACCCGGCGACCAATCTCGGCCTTGTCGTATTTGCGCATCTTGAGACCGAACGCGATATTTTCAAACACGTTCTTATGCGGATACAAAGCATAGCTCTGGAACACCATCGCCACATCGCGGATGTGTGGCGGCATGAAATTAACGATCTGCTCGTCGAAATAGATGTCGCCTTTGGAAAGCTCTTCCAGTCCGGCAATCATGTTAAGCGTCGTCGTCTTGCCACAACCGCTGGGGCCGAGCAGAACCAGAAATTCCTTATCCTTGATCTCAAGGTTCAGGTTATCGACAGCCTTAACCGGGCCGTAGAACTTGGTGACGTTTTCAAAAAGTATGCGCGCCATGGTGGGTCCTTAACCTTTGACCGCACCGGCGGTAAGACCGGAAACGATGTAGCGTTCAAAAAATATTGCGATAATGACCGGCGGTATAATCGCGACGACACCAGCTGCGTTGATAAACGAAAAGCTGATCGTGAAGTCGGACGTAAACGAGGCCACGATGATGGGAAGCGTTTGCGAGGCGATGGTTTGAGTGAACATCAAGGCCAGCAAGAACTCGTTCCAACTGGCGAGAAATGCAAAAAGTGTCACGGCTACCAGTGAGGGCACCGCCAGCGGCAAAAATATGTTGATCATGGTCTGAAAGCGCGAACAGCCGTCAACGCGTGCCGCCTTGTCCAGTTCGTCGGGCAGTGATTCAAAATAACTGACGAGGATAAACACCGTAAATGGCACGGTGATCGCCAGATAAGTGATGATCAGCGACATCACATGATCCAGCAGCCCGAGGTTCTTGATGACCAGGAAGAACGGCACCACCAAGGCGATGTCGGGGATTACCCGCGTGGTCAAGATGGTATAGATCGACGCTTGTCGGCCCCAGAACCTGATTTTGGCCATGGCGTATGCGGCGGGAATGCCGACCAGCAGGTTCAAAATTACCACTGAAACTGAAACGATAAAGCTGTTCCACATGGATGGCAGCAGATCCTTGGCGGTAGACGGGATATACCCGCCCGCGGCAGGGTCGACCGTGCGCCTGGTTTCGTAGGTTACTTCTTCAAATTCCTGAAAAAAGATGGCGTCGAAGTTTTCCAGCGTAGGTTCCTGCGGAATCCAATGCGGCGGCACCGAAACGATCTCGACTTCGGACTGGAACGACGAAGACACAAGCCATGCGACAGGTGCCAGCACATAGATCAAAATCACCATTGTGGCGGTAAAAATAGCGATGGATCGGCCGCGCTCAGACCATACTGACTTGGTGCGGTATTTTTCCGATCCCCGTTCAAAAGTGGTGGGCTGGATGCTCATTGATTAAATCCTTTTGCCCAGACTTTTAATGATGGCGTAAGCCAGTGCGAAGGTGACGATCGCCAGGATATAGGACATGGCGCTGCCGGTGCCAAACGAAAGGTTGCGGAAGGTTTCGACATAAATCTGCCACGACACAACGTGCGATGCATCTGCCGGGCCGCCCTCGGTCAGCAGGAAGAACAGGTCGAAATGTCGGATCGCCATCATGGTTTCATAAATCAGCACCAGCATAAATCCGGGTTTAAGCGAGGGCAGGGTTATGTGTACAAAGCGTTGGATCACGTTGGCGCCGTCAACTTTGGCAGCGCGATAAAGGTCGGCCGGGATTGATTTCATGGTCACCAAAATCAAGATCGCCGCCAGTGGCACTTCCTTCCACACAAATGCATTGGCGATCAGTGGGATGGTTTTGTCGGGATCGCCCAGCCAGACGGTATATTTTTCAATGATGCCCAGCTGTTTCAGCAACCCGTTCAGCGCGCCATAGCCAGAATCGTAAATCCATTTCCACAACAGGCCGTTAGCAACGGTTGGTATCGCCCATGGGATCAGGATCATGGCGCTGACGAAGCGTCGTCCGCGGAACGTTTCGTTCAATAACAAAGAGATCATGGTTGCAATCAACAAGATGGCAACAACTGACATCAGTGTGAAAGAAACTGTTCTATACACAGATTCGATAAACAGTTCATCGGTCAGAATCTCGACATAGTTATCAAACCATACGAACGGAACCTGGTGAGGGCGCGTCAGCTTGAGTTTAAAAAAACTGGTGTAAAGGGAATAAAGAATGGGAAAAACCGCGACGAGGGCCAATACCGTCATCACGGGTAAAATAAACAGGCCAGCGCTGCGCGCTTCATAATTGAACCGCAGCGCCAACCGGTATTTTAAGCTTGGTTTGTTTTCAGACATCACGCTCTCGGTATCAACCGTCACGGGCCGGTGACTATCGCGATATAAGGAACAAAGAAAAGGTCCGGCCGCCCAACAGTATATGCGGGGCGGCCGGATCGTTTCAGCGCTTTAGCTGAATTCTTTCTTCAGGCTGTTCCACTTATCGCCGGCCTTTTTCATGGCGTCCTCGGCGCTGGCCTGGCCGAGAATGGCTGCCTGCCATGCCGAAGCATGGGTTTCCTGCCATTCGCCATACCACGGCGTCACGACGTCCGATTTCAGCGCCAGCGCTTGCTGGGCCTTGATCATATCGACGTCGGCATAGCTGTTGTATGACGCTTGAACGTCCTTGTCGTCAAACAACGGCTTGACGCCGAAGCCCGCACCGATGTCGGTAAACAAGTACTTCTGGAACTTATATTCGCCGTTGGCACGACCCCCGAACCATTCGATCAACTTGGCGGTGCGTTCGGCGTGTGCCTGGTTGGCGGCGGTGGCGGCGCTCATGCCGTGGAAACGCATCCAACCGACCGTGTTGTGTTTGCCGTTATCGCCACTGGGCATCAGCACCTGTTTGCAACGCCCAGCAATCTGCGACTGCTTGGGATCATTGATGGGGCGCATGCGGTATTTGGGTTCCAGCGCAAAGGCGTGATTGCCGGACTGGAATGCTTTCAGGCCGGTTAGTTCGCCGATTTCGACACATGCGGGCGAAACAATCTTGTGCTTGTGCACGGCATCGATCACCCACTGCAGTGCCTTGATGGCACCTTCGGTCGGTGACTGCATGGCGGCATTGCCTTTTTCGTCGGTGAAACGACCGCCGTGGGAATAAACCATGGCAGCCAAGAAGTTCATCAGCCAGCTTTCGTTGGCCAGAGCCAACATCAGCGGGTATTCGGAAATTCCCGCAGCCTTGATCTTCAGGCACTGCTCTGTGACCTCGTCCCAGGTGGTCGGCGGGCTGCTGATGCCTGCTTTCTTCAGGGCCTGTTCGTCATAAAGAAACGCCATGAAATCGGTGTAGTAGGTGAGACCATATTGCTGACCCTTGTAAGTCATGGAATCATTGCAGAAGTCTTCGGCTTCATCGTTGTATTTCATAAGGTTATCGAATTTGTTGATCGGTGCGATCCAGCCTGCATCGACGAATTCCGGCAGCCATGCATCCGATACCCACATCATGTCGAGCGGCGCACCGCCGACAAACTTGGTGATGATGTTATCGCGGTAGTTGGCCCACGGCGCATTGGCGTAGTTTACATCAATGCCAATGGATTTCTCGAATTCGGCGACATGGCTTTTTACCAGATCGACAGCCGCCGACCATGCCATGAAGTTGACGGTGTTGCTTGCTGCAAAGGCCTGATTAAACAGGCCGCTGGTGCCCAGTGCCCCGACGGCGCCGGCAGCGGCGGAAACTTTAAGGAACTCGCGGCGGGCGAGTTTGCTCACGCGTTTGGTCATTTTTTTACCCCTTTGATGTGTTCTTAATGGTTGCCTCCCCGGAAACGGCCGCCATGAAAATAGCTGCCGAAAAGGGACTAAAACGGTATCAGGGCGTTCCTAAGTCGTCAACTGACGACTTAGCAATCAGAGATGATTTTCAAGGGGGGTGGGCTGTTTGCGGCCAAGACGCGTGCAGATGGACGGGCTGGTCCCTTGATTTCACATCTATTTTTGGTGCCGGGTCAGTCAGCGCCGTGCTTTGTTGTAATCGGTAGTCCAGCCAAAAAGGTTTGCACATAGACCTTGATCATGTCGGTGTGTGGAATCTTGTGCGGCCCATGATAGATGTGGCGGCGGATGGCCAGGTGCGAAATTGCACCATGCAGGGTCCAGCCCAATTCTCGTTTGAAATCAGGGTTTTCGGGCGGCGATATTTTCAATTCCAGCGCCGCCTCGTCGACAATGGTGTCGAGCAATTTGGTGATAATGGAGGAAATATAATTGGGCGCCATATCGCCTTCAGCCAGCGCAGAATAGAGAAAAAGCCTAAGCCACCTGCGGGTTAGCAGCTTCTCATAGTAATCGGAATAAAACTCAATCAGGCGCGTTTCCATCGATTTGTCACGATTTGTCAGGTCGCCAAACCATTCGCCTTCAAAGGGGCCGAGGATGGTTCGCGCATAGACTTCGGCCAATAACGCGGCCTTGGTTGGAAAAAACCGGTACAGCAGGCGCTGGGAAATGCCACAGGCGGCGGCGAGTGAGCGGGTTTGCCCCGTCAGCCCGTATTCGGAAAAAAATTCAGCCGCCTGGGTCAGGATTTGCTCACGCCGTTCGGCATGCGGCATGCGTTTGGCTCTTTTGGCCGGGGCCTTTGATAGCGACTTCTTGTCTTGTTTCAGCTTGGTCGATCGGGCGCGCATGACTTCAGTTCCCCCTCATAGCAGCACGGCCTTATTCTGAACAATTCTAAGTAAGTCGTCAATTGACGACAAAATATCTTCCGATTCGCCCCGCCTTGGGCGTAAGATGTCGTACATTTTACAAAGGAACATGATCCATGATCTACGAACATCGGACCTATCGCGTCCAGCCGGGAACGTTACCTGAATTCATGAAGCTTTATAACGATCACGTTTTTCCGGTGATCAGCAAGTATGCCAAGCTGAACGGCGCGTGGGCGACTGAATCGGGTACGCTCAACTCAGCCGTGTTCGTGTGGGGATATGATGACTTTGGCCACCGCACCGATCAGCGCGCCAAGCT
Organism: Thalassospiraceae bacterium; assembly: GCA_030637205.1. GTDB lineage: Bacteria > Pseudomonadota > Alphaproteobacteria > Rhodospirillales > Magnetovibrionaceae > DAOVVL01. Next base: position 5,755 of record DAOVVL010000082.1, read on the forward strand.
TGCTGCAGACCCCGAATGGGGGCCGGCGGTCAGCAAGATCGTTCCGTTCCTGGTGCATCAGGAAAGTTTTTTCATGAACCCTGCACCCTTCATGCCCGAATAGGCCCGCCATCCATCATGCCTGAATAAGGATAAGGGCGGACGTTCAGGCTTTCAGAAGCGTTTCTGCCAACCGGGTCCAGTAGGCCGTACCCAGTGCCAACATGTCATCATTGAAATCGAAGTGCGCGTTGTGCAGCTTGGGGCAGTCGGGATCAGTTCCGGTGCCCAGCCAGGCGTAACTGCCGGGTTTTTTCTGCAACATGAAGGCAAAATCTTCGGCACCCATGCTGGGTGTCGGGTTGCGCTCAACCTTTTCCTCGCCGATCAGTTCCGCCATCACATCGGCGCACTGGCTTGCCGTTTGTGCTGTGTTGATGGTCGCCGGATAGCGCTGGGTGTAGGTATTTTCCACCGAACACCCCAGCGCCATGCCGACGCCTGATGAAATGTCGCGGATCCGACCTTCCAACTTTCCCCCCAGTTCCGGGTTGAACCAGCGGGTGGTGCCGCGAAGCACCACCTGATCGGGGATTACATTCCAGGTATCGCCGCCGTGAATTTGCGTAACCGTCAGCACACAGGCGTCCTGTGGGTCGGCTTCACGGCTGGAAACGGTTTGCAGGGCGGTCACGATCTGGGCGGCGGCCACCACCGGGTCCACGCCAAGGTGCGGCATGGCCGCGTGAACGCCACGGCCCTGAACCGTAATTTCAAAGGTGTCGAACGCCGCCATCATTGGCCCCGGGCCAACGGCCATGGTCCCTGCGGGCATCGATGGCCAATTGTGCAGGCCGTAAATTTCTTTGACGGGGAATTTGTCAAACAGGCCCTCGTTTACCATAACACCGGCGCCGCCCTCATTTTCTTCGGCAGGCTGAAAGATCAAGACTACCGTGCCGGAAAAGTCCCTGGTTTCTGCAAGCAACTTTGCCGCCCCCAATAGCATGGCGGAATGGCCATCGTGGCCACAGGCGTGCATCTTGCCGTCGATCTTGGAGCAATGGGTGAAGGTGTTGAGCTCCTGAATGTTCAAAGCGTCCATGTCGGCACGCAGGCCGATCGTATCGCCGTCACCATTTGTCAGCACCCCGACAACCCCGGTGGTGGCGAGGCCCCGGTCAACTTCAATGCCAAAGCTTTCAAGTTGGGCGGCAATAAATTTTGCGGTTTCAAATTCCTCGAACGCCGTTTCAGGGTTGGCGTGCAGGCGATGGCGCCAGCTTATCATCTCATCTTTAAGGGCGCTGGCGCGGTCGATGGCGTTCATGGTGGAAGCTCCTGGGAAACGGTTTGTGTCGACAGCTTAGCGCAATAGATATGCAGGGGTGAAGGTTTCAGTTCGATCACGTCGCCCGCTTTTTGAAAACGCTGCTAAAATACAGAAGAATACCGCCGACAATCAGCACCAATCCTGCAAGGGTAATGTCTGCAAACGGTTCACCCAGCAAAACGGCGGCGCCGACAAAACCGACAACCGGAATCCCCATTGACGCCATGGCCGTAGACGTGGCGGGCAGTTGCCTTGCCGCCGTCAGGTAGGCCCAAAATGCATAGGCCGAGGCCACCGGACCGACGTAAAACAACATGGCGGCCAGTTGCCAACCCATTTGCTGGCGGGGTGCGCCATCGATCAGCAGTGCCGCGCTCAGCAAGCAGCCTGCGCCCAGTGACATTTGCCACGGCAAAAGCTCAAGATGGGGGCGCGTCCAGTTGTGGGCGCGAACGTGCATGATGACC
>DAOVVL010000213.1 GCA_030637205.1 Thalassospiraceae bacterium
ACTGCACCACATCGTCCTCAATGGTATCCATGTCGATGATGTTGCCCGGCGTTTCCGTTAGCAGGCCGCGCCGCAGCCAACCGGAATATTGACTGTTCGTGGATTTTTCTATGGCCAATTCCGGCAAGTAGAACGATGGGAAAGCGTACACGTGCGTTTCGCCATCGATCACGCGCTTGTAAAGCCGCACAACCGCGTTCACATCAATTTTGGATGCAAGGTCAACGCACAGCCAAACCGGGTCGGCAATGAAATCCAGTTCGTTCAAACTCGGATCAGCGCACGCATCGTAGGCCCGCATATCCATCCACGCTGTTTCCGCGCTGCACCATATGTTCAATCGCTTGGTTAGAAAGTTATTTGTGCTTGACGGCGATTCCTCGGCCTTGCGCGCTAACCGTTCCATGTCAAACGGGTACACCGACACGCCGTAATTCGGATTCGATTTTGCCCACACCTTGCGATCAAACGGGTCGTCGCCCTTGTCCAGCGTGTAAATAAGCCCGAAAAAGGTTTCATCTTGAAAGATTTTCTGCAAAATTTTGGTCAAATACGTGCGAAGTTCGTAGCAAATGCCCGCTTTGTTGTACCCCGCCGTGGTGATGTTCAGGATAAGCGGTTGCAGGCGCGAGCCGGTTGCCGTTTCCAGTACATCGTAAAGGTCGCGCTTCTTGTGCGCGTGCAATTCGTCGTTGATTGCACAGTGCACGTTGAGGCCATCAAGCGTTTCGCCCTGCGAGTGCAGCGGCTCGAATTTGGAATTGACATCCACCACCGAAATGTTCTTGGCGTTTGTCTCGGCGCCGTAGTGCTTGCGGAAGCCTGCGGCCTTGTTGGCCATCGACTTCGCATCCTGCCAAACGATCTTCGCTTGCTTGTGCGTGGTGGCGGCGCTGTAAATCTCCGCACCCACCTCGCCATCCTCCACCAACATGTACAAAGCAATGGCACTGAGCAGCGTGGACTTTGCATTCTTGCGTGCCACTTCCAAGTACACCGTACGAAAGCGCCGCGTGCCTTCCTCCATAAGCACGTTTCCATCGTGGTCGTACACGGTGCGGTCGCACACCCACCCGAAGATGTTGCACACCACGAACGATTGCCACCATTCCAGCCGCAGCGTTTCACCGCGCTTCGCCCACTCGCCTTTGATGTGCGGCATTTTTTCGATGAATCGGCACGCCCGGTCGGCGCGCTCCATGTCGAAAACGAACGGGAATTTCTTGGTGCCCTGCTTCTTTAGATCACTTTCCCACCGCTGCGCGGCAAAGAGTATCCATTCACACGCGAGCGTGGTGCCTGCGAGAATGCCGTCAGCATATTTGCAGGCGGCAATAACGTGTTTCAGATTGAGTCCCACTGATCTTTCCCTTCGCTGTCAGCACTGGCCACCACGCCCGTGCGACTTGAAGGTGTTAAGCCGAACTCTGCCTGCAAGCTGCGGCATACGCGCTCGGCGTGCTTGTAATGCGTCCACGATGGATTCCACATGGCGTTGCCGCCCGGCGTGCGTAGCAACTTGCCGCGCGCCGAAATATCGTTCAGTGCCTCGTGCATCGCAACCCAGTTCACGCAGTAGATTTCCAGCGCATCTAAATCCATCACGGTAAGCACGCGGGCCGCAGACAACACCCGGCACATCTGCCGCCACTTTGCGCATTCCAGCTTGCCGAAGTGCCGTGGCGGTCCCGGCGTGAATAGCTTTGCCGGCTGCGGTTCTTCTTCGTTGATGGGCCGCTTGCCGGCGTTGCCCTGCAGCAACCGCAGCGTGGTCGGTTTTGGTTTACGCCCTACTTTTGCCATGGTGCCTCCAAAATTGGAGCGCGCTGGTCGGAGTCAAACCGCCGCTGTGCCGGGGGGAGGCCCGGCCATCGCTCACTTCGCGCGCGCTTGTCCTTTGTACATGCCGGCGCCCGCCTCGCCTATAGCAGCGTATGGCAATTCCTCAACGGTTAGCCTGTCGCGCGCTTCCTGCGTGGAGAAGTAAATATATCGCGATTGGAAGCCCGGCAACATTGTGGAGCCGGCAGGCGGTGCCGTTGCACCCCCGCGCGCCACCCCGTGCTTCGCCTTTCCGAAAGTAATTTTGGCCCGCACGCTGCCGTCAGGAAGCCGGATGATTGACTGGTTTTTCTTAATGCCAGTCAGCACAAAATTGGAAGCGCGATAGATTGTGCCATCGCCGCATTGCGTCGCATCGGCAAACGATAGAATCCACTCAAGCTGTGGATATGCGCCGTGCAATAAGCGCAACGCCACACCGATACACCGGCTCTCGCTGTTGCGCGGCAGCGCGTCCGCAAATGCCATGCGGTTGAATTCCAGCATTCCGTTCCACGCTGTATCGCGCACGAGCGGGAGCGTGTTGTACTTGTTCATCGGTGGGCCAAACTGCATCGCGCCGAGCATTTTGCCGTGCAGGAACGCGCCGAGGTTTACGGAACTGTTTTGCACCACCGTGCCTGAGTAATGGTGCTTGCGGATAAATGCCTGCGCGTGCGGACCACTGATCGGTTCAACGCGTATCTGTTTAATGGTGGAGCGAGGCGGATTCGAACCGCCAGCCGTGAGGCCCTCCCCGTGAGCCGCCCCGTTCAAGTTACGAATTCCTGATCGAATCTAAAGTGGTCGCTTTGCTTGGGAAACGGTTGTGCCGTTTTCTTGAGCAGGCGCCGCAGCCCCCGATCAATTGGATACACGTAAGCGTATCGCCACGCGTCGACTATTGCGCCCGGCCCGAATGCTTCCTCGCCCACTTGCTGCTTCGTTTTGCCCTTGCCCTTCACCCGGCCAAACCGTAGTTCTGCGACGATGTTGCGGTACTTCCCATCGGCGGTGAGATAAAAGTCTTCGCACTTGCTGCGGCCGAAATACAGCCATGCCGACGCTTGGTACACGATGCCGCAATCGTTCTTGCAGCCACCGGCGTGCGTGTAGATCAACTTCACTGCCGGGTAGTTTTTCTTGATGTCCGCGATGGCGAGCGACAGCGTTTTGCTTTCCGTGTTGTGGCCCATTACGTCAGCAATCCACATGCGCTGCATTTCCAGATATTGCTTTTGCACCAACCCCGGCACCAAGCGTTCCACCTTCGCCGCCGTGGCGGTGCTGTAGCCGAACACCAAAACGCCGACGCACCGGTTGCCGTAATAGACGCCGAACGATAGCCGCGCGCCGGCTGGCCACGTTTGCATGTAATGATTCTGCAGCACCATGGGCCGTGCGTATTCCTTCCCAATTGGGTGAACGTGGATTTGGTCCAGTTGCGGATTGTGCTTGTAGTTCTCAGGCATTGGTTTTCATGTACGCCGCGCAGATATGCGCCAGCGCGTTCCCGTTGCCGTTCTTGTTCAGCTTGCTTGCCCCGTGTCCGGCTTCCTTGGCGTGGTGTACCGCCGCCTTGACGGTATCAACTTGGGATTGGTGCAAGATGAAATTCATTTCGCCGTGCGTAGGTGCCTCGCCGTCGCCCAGTGCCGGGAACCCGGTTGTGGGCACGTTGCCGGTCATTACATCCATTTCGGTTTCCGGCCAGCCCAGCAAGCCCGTTTCAAAATGCATGTCGGCCAATTCAGAAACCTCGAGTGATAAAAGTTCCTGATCCCAGCCGGCGTTCAATGCCAGCTTGTTATCGGCAAGCACGTACGCCCGGCGCTGCGCGTCCGTGAGCCCGGTCAGCGTGATGGTGGGCACTTGCTCCATCAGCATTGTCGCCGCCGCCAGCACGCGCCCGTGGCCGGCCACGATGCCATCGTCTTCATCAATCAGAATGGGATTCGTAAAACCGAACTCGCGGATGCTGGCCGCAATTTCCTCAACCTGGGCGGTGCTGTGCGTGCGCGCGTTGCGTGCGTACGGGATCAAATCCGCGGTCGGTCGGTACACCACTTCAAGCGTGCGCGCGTTCACGTTCCCGCCTCAGTGGCCCAGCCGGCCAACAGTGTGCCAGTGTCCGCATCGCGTACTTCGCAAACAACATTCCCGGTCACCGTGTGGCGCGCCATTTGCTTCGGGCGCAGTGGATCAATGTACGGCTGGCGCAATGCGTTCAGGGTGTTTCTCAGCACCCAGCCGTTCCCGGTATCCAAGGTGACCACCTGCTCGATGGTTTTGCCGTCCACCTGCACGGCCCATTCGTTCTTGTGCCCGCCGTGCTGCAGGAACACCACGTGGCCCGGATCATCTTTCAAGCATGAAATGCGCATAGCCTGCCTCCCCAGTTGCTACCTACCCCCCGCCCAAAACGCGGGAAAAAAAATTGACC
>DAOVVL010000200.1 GCA_030637205.1 Thalassospiraceae bacterium
CATAAATAATGTAGTCACGGCGTTGGCTCACTATCACTATATAGAAGACAGGTTCTGAAAATATGATCGCACATGTCGGCACAGGAATGGAGCTGTTTCAGCCATAAACCGCCCATAAACCACTGTGATTGATTACTTTCATAATTGCCCCTAAAGTCCCTGATAACTTCGCGACAACACTGGAAAACTTTACAATTTAGGCGCCTCCCCATGCACCCAGCTAGCTTAAAAACGATTTCAGGACAATTCACCAACGCGATCATGTTGGCGTTGGTGCTGGGCGTGCTGGGCTTCAGCTTTGAGGCCCTTGCGCAAAAGAAAAAGCAAGGTGACGACCGCCCCGCAATTGTCAGCATTGATCTGGTGAAAAAAGAAATCGCCCGCCAGAGCGTTCCGGTGATCGGGCGGTTGATCGCGGCGCAATCGGGCGTGGTTTCGGCGCTGATTAAAGGCCCGGTGGAAAAAATTACCGCGCGCGTCGGCGACAGGGTTATGGCGGGCGATGTGTTGGCGCGGCTGCAATCGAACAGCCTGAAATGGGAACGCGAATTGCGCGCCGCCGAAGTCGAAGGCGCCCAAGCGCGCCTGAAAAGCGCCACCACCCAAACCGAGTTGCGCCGACAAGTCCTTAAACGCTTTGAAGACCTGAAAACATCTGCGGCCTTTTCCCCGGCGCGTTTTGAAGACGCGCGTCTGGAACTTGCCAAGGCCGAAAGTGCCACCGCCGAGGCCAGGTCGCAACTGCGCCGCGCCCGCGCTTCGCTGGCGCTGGCTGACATCGGGGTTGCCAACGCCAGTGTCAAGGCACCGTACAGTGGCGTAATTACCAAAATTCATACCGAAGCCGGTACCTATGTCAGCCTTGGCCAGCCGGTGGTCAGCATGATCAGCGAAACGGGCATGGAAATCGAAGCATCGGTTCCGGCCAACCGCACCGCCGGCCTCACCACAAATACCCGCGTGCCGTACCGCATCGGCACAGACTTTAAAGGCGAAGCAATGGTCCGCGCCGTGGTGCCCGATGAAAACCCGCTGACGCGCACCCGCGCGGTTCGTTTCACGCCAACGGACGCAAGCCAGCTGGGCGCCGTCGCCGCCAACCAGAGCGTCCATCTGGATATTCCGGCAGGACCGGCGCGCGAAGTGGTTAGCGTTCACAAAGACGCGGTGCTGAACAAAGCCGGTCGCCAAGTGGTGTTTATTGTCGAAAACGACGCAGCCACGCTGCGCCCGGTCACACTGGGCGAAGCCGTTGGCCAGCGATTTGTGGTGTTAAATGGCTTGAAGCCCGGCGATCAAGTGGTGGTACGTGGCAACGAGCGTCTACGTGAAGGCCAAAGTGTACGGGTTAAAGAGAAAGCCCAATGAACCTGATCCAAACCGCCATTGACCGACCCATCGCCGTTATTGCAGCCGTGATGATGATTGTCATGTTTGGCTTGCTCGCCCTGCAATCGATCCCGATCCAGTTAACGCCTGATATTCGCAAGCCCGTATTATCGGTACGCACCAGTTGGCCCGGTGCCGCGCCTGCGGAAATTGAGCGCGAAATCGTCAACCGTCAGGAAGAAATGCTCAAAGGCCTCGAAGGCCTCGACACCATGTCGAGCCGTTCTTCAGAAGGCAGTGGGCGCATTACCCTTGAATTTCGGGTTGGCCAGGATATGGACAAGGCGTTGTTGCTGATCGCCAACCGCCTGGACCGCATTTCAGGCTATCCCGACGAGGTCAATAAGCCGATCCTTCGCAGCCACGATAGCGAAGACCGGCCCATTGCATGGTTCAGCCTCAAGCGCCTTCCAGGCAACACCCGCGATATCCACACCTACGGCGATTATATTGAAGATGTCATTCAAGACCGCATTGAACGGGTGACGGGCATTGCCGGGCTGAATGTATACGGCGGCATCAAACGCGAGATGCGCGTCGTCGTCGACCCCCAGCGCATGGCACGCTTTGGCCTGACCGTGCCGCAAGTGGTGGGCGCGCTGCGTGACGCCAATTCATCGGCCACGGCTGGCAAAGTAGACGAAGGCAAGCGCCGTTACGTGGTGCGCACAGAAGGTGAGCTTACCTCGCCCGATCATGTGCGCGCGATTGTGCTGCGATCTATCAACGATCCGCTCACGGGGCAAATGGCGCGAGTTACCGTCGGCGATATCGGCGACGTGGTCTATGGCTACCGCGAACCGCGGGCCCGAATTCGCCGCCTTGGTGAACAGGCGCTGGTTTTGAATGCTGTTGGCGATACCGGGGCCAACGTAATCGAAACCATGAAAGGGGTACGCGAAGCGGTAGACGAGCTTAACACCGGCCCGCTGCTGAGCGAAAACCTTCAGCTGATCCAGATGTACGATGAAACCACCTACATCATTTCGGCCATCGATCTGGTGCAGCAAAACATCTGGATTGGCGGCGTTTTTGCCGCATTTGTATTGATGATGTTTTTGCGATCAGGTGCCGCCACCCTCATTATTTCCATCGCCATTCCGGTATCGGTGATCGGCGCATTTGTCGCCATGGCGGCAATGGGGCGATCCATCAATGTCATCTCGTTGGCCGGCATCGCCTTTGCCGTGGGTATGGTGGTAGATGCCGCCATCGTGGTGCTGGAAAATATCTACCGCCTGCGCCAGGAAGGTAAACCCGTCAGCGTGGCAGCATTTGAAGGCACCCGCCAGGTATGGGGGGCCATTCTGGTTTCGGCGCTGACGACGGTATTGGTGTTCGCACCGATTTTGATGATGGATTTGGAAGTGGGGCAACTGTTCCGCGACATCGCGGTCGCCATTTCGGTATCGGTGGTGCTGTCGTTAATCGTTGCCGTCACGGTAATCCCTGCCCTGTCCAACCGGTTGTTACATAAACTTCCCGACGCCGCCAAGATCGGACGCCTGCACGCCCTTGATACCCAAGCCGAAAAATTTACCGGCTTTATCGTCGGCTTTACCCGTCGAGTTGCACATAATAAAAAGCTGGCACTGGTTGTCGTGGTTGGCATGATTACACTAGCCGCGGCCGTAACCGTTCTTTTGTTGCCAAAACTGGAATACCTGCCCGAAGGCAACCGCAACCTTGTGATCGGCGCGATATTGCCGCCGCCGGGATACAACCTTAAAACCACCATCGCCATTGCCGAAGAAGTTGAAAGCGCCGTAAAAAAATACTGGGCATCTGAAACCGGCCCCCAAGACGCCGAAGACGGCACCGTAAAAATGGATAATTTCTTTTTTGTAGCGCGCCCGACATCGACCTTCGTGGGTGGCAGCGCCGTAGATGGCTCACGTGCGGCTGAACTGGTCTCGGTTATTCGCAAACCCGTGTTCAAGGAACCGGGCACATTTGGCTTTGTGACCCAACCTTCATTGTTTGGCCGCTCCGTGGGCAGCGGACGATCCATCGATATCGATATTTCCGGCCCCGAACTGGAAGAAGTTCTGGCCATGGCGCTCAGGGTGACCGGGATTGCCGGCAAGGTGCTGCCGCGCGCTGAAGGCAATCAGCTGCGTCCCAAACCGGGGTTGGAACTGGGCGCACCTGAAGTGCGCATCATCCCCGACCCGATCCGACTGGCCGATAACGGCATCACCGCGCGCGAATTCAGCCAGACGGTAGATGCCTTCAACGACGGCATGCGCATCACCCAAATTACGGTTGGCGGCGAACGTATTGATCTGACGCTGGCCGGACCCGAAGCAGGCATCACCGAAACGCAAGGCATTGCCAATCTGCCGATTGTAACGCGCGCCGGTGCCATTGTACCCGTGGCTTCGCTGGCCGAAGTAATCGTGACATCGGGGCCAACGCAAATTCGCCATATCGAGCGCGAAAGAACGGTCACGGTGGAAGTCCGCCCGGCCCCTGACGTTTCCATGGAAGAAGCGATTGACCTGATTCAAAACGAGATACTCACCCCGCTTTATAAAGAAGGCATGCCCGATGGAATGAGCATCAACCTGTCCGGTACCGCCGATAAACTAACCCAGGCATGGGACGCCATGGTGATGGACCTGATTATTGCGGTCATTATTGTGTATCTGGTGATGGCGGTTCTGTTTGAAAGCTTCATCTATCCGTTCATCATTATCCTTTCGGTTCCGTTGGCAACCGCGGGTGGCGTTATTGGACTTGGCATTTTAAGCCTGTTCACCCGACAATCGCTCGACATGCTCACCCTGCTGGGCTTTATCATTTTGGTCGGTATCGTGGTCAACAATGCGATCCTGATTGTGCACCAGACCCTGTATCACCGAAGACACGACGAAATGAACGTCGAAGATGCCATTGTGGCCGCCACGCGCAATCGCATCCGCCCCATCTTCATGTCATCGCTGACCAGCGTTTGTGGGATGCTGCCGTTGGTATTGTTCCCCGGCGCCGGTTCAGAGCTGTATCGGGGCTTGGGCTCGGTGGTAGTGGGCGGGCTGGCACTGTCGGCGCTGCTGACACTTTTCATCATTCCGCCATTACTTACTTTAGTTGCTAAATGGACGGAAAGTACCGAAAA
>DAOVVL010000242.1 GCA_030637205.1 Thalassospiraceae bacterium
AAGCTGGATTTCATGTTTGGCGGCGGCACGGTGGCGACCATCGAAGGTATTCGCGAAGCATTCAAGAGCTACCGCACGGACTGGAAAAGAAGCCAAATTGAAGGGCAAAAGAAGAAATAATCTTCTTCGTCTTCCTATTCTTCTTGCTTGGGCAATTCACATGGCCGCCTGCAAGTGCGCAACAGGCTTAGGACCGGCCCGTGTTTTTGTGGCACGATCTGGATCGGTGTGAAACGGCCATCGCGCGACAGATAAAAATCAAACGCCGAATCTTTCCATAAAATTTTGTGACGTTTCTTGAAACCTGCCACGGGCCGGGGCATTACGCGAACGTGGTAGGTATCAAAAGGGCGCTCAAACACAATGCGGGTGGCGGGGCCAAGGTATTGGACATCCAGATCGAACCGCCTGCGCCCATCAAAGCCTTTCAACGTAAAGTTCGCCGGGCCGCCTTCAAGGTGGGCTTTGATGCCGGCCTGCAATTGGTTGATGGCGCTGATGGGGTCCACTACCCCGATGCGCATGGCCGCAACCACTTTTTCCAGCACTTCCGGCCCTTTATCCTTGGGGTTCCAGTTCGCTTCCTTGCCCGCAATTGGCCGCGTGCCGGTGCTGGCGGTGGCCGGGCGGTTGCCCGGGGGAAAGCCGATGGTGACCCAGCGTTGGTGTTTGGATGAGCGGTAATCAGCCCGGTAGCGGCTCGGCAGGTAAAGATCGGCGCCGGGGGCGGCGCTGGGTCCGTTGCTTGGTGGTGCGCTGATGCGCTTGCCGTTGCTCGATGCGGTGGCTGAAAAATTGGAAAAAAGCCGGGTGAGGCCACGGGTTTCAAGGCGAAAGCGGTTTTCGAAGCTGCGCGCGTTGTGGATGCTTGAAAGGCTGAAATCGGCCACATGAAGCCCGCCCCAATAGGCCGCGTACAGCAGGTGGGTCTCGCTTTGTTGCGCCAAAGCGACCTCGGCGGCCTTTTCAGCTGCGGGGGCGGGGGATGCGCCCAAAACCATCAGCCCGGCCATGATGGCCACTTTCAGCGCCCGGCCCGGCTCTGGGTGGCGAAAAGCGCGACGGCGCGCGCGCGTGGGGTGATTAGGGGAATATGCGATCCTCATGGCCCGGATCATAAATGACCGCCCGAAAATAGCCAAAGGCTAATGGCAAAGAGCTGCGCTTCGGGGCTTGTGAAAACCTTTCAAACCGGGCATAAAATGCTCCCGGACCTCCCTGGTTTCAACCCGGGTTTCGTCCTTTTGACAGTCTCTAGGAAAGAAGCTCAAAGCAAATGAAGATCGTTATTGCCAAAGAACGTCGCGCCAGCGAAAGCCGCGTCGCCGCTTCACCCGATGTGGTTAGAAAACTGACCGCATTCGGTTTTGATGTTGCCATCGAAAAAGATGCCGGTGTCGGCGCCGATGTCACCGATGCCGATTTCAAGGCTGCCGGTGCCACCATCGTTGCCGATGCGCAAGCGTTGTTAAAATCTGCAGACGTGGTGTTGAAAATTCAGCGCCCCGATGCGGAAGAGATCGCGCTTTTGAAAAAGGGCACGGTCATCATCGCGCACCTGTCAGCACTCAGCGAAGCAAAAGACATGGACGCGCTGGCCAAAGCAGGCCTCACTGCCTTTGCCATGGAATTGATGCCGCGCATTTCGCGTGCCCAAAGCATGGACGTGCTTTCATCGCAATCAAACCTGGCTGGTTATAAAGCGGTGCTTGACGCTGCAAACGAATATGGATCGGCATTCCCGATGATGATGACGGCCGCGGGCACCGTGGCCCCGGCCAAGGTATTTATCATGGGCGTTGGCGTTGCCGGCCTTCAGGCCATTGCCACGGCCAAGCGTCTGGGCGCGGTGGTTACCGCCACCGACGTGCGCCCGGCGACGCGTGAACAGGTTGAAAGCCTTGGCGGCAAGTTCCTGACCGTCGATGCGGAAATGGAAAAAGACGCCGAAACCGATGGCGGTTACGCCAAGCAGATGCCGCCTGAATATTTTGAAAAACAAAAACAGGTGGTCGCCGAACATATTAAAAAGCAGGACATCGTCATCACCACGGCGCTGATCCCGGGGCGCAAGGCGCCGATACTGGTGCCCAAAGAAATGGTCGCTTCGATGCGGTCCGGTTCCGTGATCGTCGATCTGGCCGTGGAAGCGGGCGGCAATGTCGAAGGCGCCAAGCTGGGCAAAATAGCGGTTTCCAAAAACGGCGTCAAAATCGTTGGCCATGAAAACGTTGCATCGCGTTTGGCGCGCGATGCCAGCCAGCTTTTTGCCAAAAACCTTCTGAACTTCCTGACCCCCCATGTGGATCAGGAAAACAAAACCATTGAATTTGATTGGGAAGACGAAACCGTGAGCGGCACCTGTGTGGTGCGCGACGGCAAAGTCGTCCACCCCATGTTAAGCAAAGGAAAATAAGCCATGGATGCGGCAACCATTGCAGACCAATCCAGGGAGCTGGCCCAAGATGCGGCGACCCTGGCCGAACAGGCGGCAGAGCTTTCAAGCGGCGCCCATATGCTGGCCACGGCAGGCGCAAACGCGGGCGGCGAGCCTTTCATCTTTTTATTCACCGTGTTCGTGCTGGCATGTTTCATCGGCTACTACGTGGTGTGGAGCGTGACGCCTGCGCTGCATTCACCCCTGATGGGTGTCACCAACGCCATTTCATCGGTGATTATCGTCGGCGCGTTGATCGCAGCAGGCCCGGCTGACATGAATATCTCCAAGGTTTTGGGATTTGTCGCCGTGGCACTGGCCAGCGTCAATATTTTTGGCGGCTTCATCGTTACGCATCGCATGCTGTCCATGTTCAAGAAAAAACAGAAATAGGGAAACGCGAAAATGACTTCTTCAATGAGCGCGTTTGCGTACCTTATTGCTTCCGTTTTGTTCATTCTGGCCCTGCGCGGATTAAGCAATCCTGAAAGTGCCCGTCGCGGCAACATGTTCGCCATGACCGGCATGGCCATTGCCATCATCACCACGCTCATCGATCCCGAGGTGGTGGGCTACGGTGCGATTTTTGCGGCTATTCTGATCGGCGGTTCCATCGGCACGATCGTGGCGTGGAAAATCAAGATGACGGCGCTGCCGCAACTGGTCGCGGCCTTTCACTCGCTGGTCGGTCTCGCGGCTGTGCTTGTTGCCAGTGCGGCACTGTTTAACCCGACCGCTTACGGCCTTGGTGCTGTCGGCACCATCCCGGCAGCGAGCCTCGTTGAATTGGGGCTGGGCACGGCCATTGGCGCGATTACTTTTTCCGGATCGCTGATAGCCTTTGCCAAGTTGCAGGGCATCATGTCCGGTGCGCCGATTACGTTTATTGGCCAGCACAAGCTGAACGCGGCGTTCGGCATTGCCATGGTGGTGTTGTTCTTCCTTTTTGCCTCCACCGAAAACTATGAGGTGTTTTACGCGCTGGCGGCACTTTCGTTCCTGCTCGGTTTCCTGATGATCATTCCCATCGGCGGCGCGGATATGCCGGTGGTGGTGTCGTTGCTGAACTCGTATTCAGGCTGGGCGGCTGCCGGTATCGGCTTCACGCTGGGCAACCCGCTGTTGATCGTCACCGGTGCGCTGGTGGGCTCAAGCGGTGCGATCCTCAGCTACATCATGTGCAAAGGCATGAACCGTTCGATCTTTAACGTGCTGTTGGGCGGCTTTGGCGGCGAAGCTGCCGGGCCAGCAGGCCCCGGTGGCACGGAAGATCGCGCCGTTAAATCGGGCGCGGCGGATGATGCGGCCTTCATTATGAAAAACGCATCCAAAGTCATCATCGTTCCGGGTTACGGCATGGCGGTGGCGCAAGCCCAACACGCCCTTCGTGAAATGGGCGATATGCTGAAAGACGAAGGCGTTGACGTTTCCTACGCCATTCACCCGGTTGCCGGTCGTATGCCG
>DAOVVL010000104.1 GCA_030637205.1 Thalassospiraceae bacterium
AGCCGAAGTCAGAGCCGAAAACGAAACCAGCATCCGATGCTGTAAAAGATGGCCCCAAGCGCAAGGGCTGGTGGAATTTAGCTAAATAAGTGCAGCTTCAAAGATGACTGATTTTAAAGCCCGGCTGAAAAGTCGGGCTTTAATTTTGGCTCTTACTTTTGATTTTTACGCCATTCAATCAGGCGGGCCGCCGCTTCGGCCATATGCTCAGTTGAGCCGGCAAATGAAAAGCGCAGGGTATGATTTCCGCGACCGGGATCAAAATCGATTCCCGGGGTAACGGCAACGCCGGTTTCTTTGAGAATCTGGCGGCAAAATGCAAGGCTGTCATCGGTCATGTGCGACACATCGGCATAAATATAAAATGCGCCCTGTGCATGGCTCAACTTGTCAAACCCCGCCTTGGGTAATTCCTTAAGCAACAAATCACGATTGGCTTTGTAACGCTGGACGTTGGCATCAAGCTCAGGCGCGCAATCAAACGCCGCCACCGCAGCCAGCTGCGAAAGGGTTGGCGGTGAGATGAACAGGTTCTGCGCCAGGCACTGGATCGAAGCCAGCAACGACGGGGGAAAGACAAGCCAGCCCAAACGCCACCCGGTCATCGAATAATATTTGGAAAAACTGTTCACGATCAGGCATTCGGGATCATACGCAGCCATGGTTTGCGCGGGCGCATCAAACGTCACGCCGTGATAAATCTCATCTGAAATCACGCGCACGCCACGTTCCTTGCAATACGTTGCCAGCCGTTCAAGCCCGTGGGGCGAAATCATGGTGCCGGTCGGGTTTGACGGGCTTGCGATAATCAAGCCATCGAGTTTTCCATCGATCTGTTCCAACAGCTCCACCGTCGGCTGGAAATCGCTTTCGGGTCCGGTTTCAATGTTGACCACTTCAACATCCAGGGCACCCAGAATATTGCGATACGCCGGATAGCCGGGGCTGGCCAGTGCGACCCGGTCCCCGGCATCAAACGCCGCCAGAAACGACAGAATAAATCCGCCCGATGATCCGGTGGTCACCGCGATGTGATCGCTGTTGAGCTCAACGCCATACGCCGCTTGGTAGTGTTCAACGATGCGTGCGCGCAACTCGGGCACGCCAAACGCATCGGTATAACCGATCAGGTTTGATTTCAGCGCCTGTGCCGCCGCATCCAGCACGGCCCCGGGTGCCGGGGTCGATGGCTGGCCCACCTCCATGTGCAGGATATTTTCGCCTTCACGCTCGGCACGGTTGGCGGCGCGCATGACATCCATCACGATGAACGGATCAATGGCGCCACGTTTTGCAATTTTCAGGCTCATAAGCCTTACGTTTCCTTATAGCTCAGCGTCAAAAATTAACGCATCGAACCGGCCGCAAGCCCGGTGCCGCGTGGGTCAACAACCATTTCACAGGATTCCGGCTGGCTCTGAATGGGCCCGGCGCAGCGAACCATATTAACCCGGCCAACCGGGGCGGTCTTGGCGGTGCTGTGGCCCAACCGCGCAAGGCCCGTCATTACATCTGCGCTCATGCCGTCTTCAACATAAGTCACGTCGGGGCTGCCGCCGTGATGAATACGCACGCTCGCCACCGCATCTTTGAGCGAACTTTTTGCCCAGATTGCGCGCGCACTGACGTTTGCCAGCGCGGTGGGTGCCGCCACGCCGCCGGTGGCGCTGGCGACCAGACGAATTTCCGCAACATTGGGATTGCTGATGATCATCGCGCCCAGACCGCTTGGCCCGAAACCGCCTTGACCGGGGGCAGCGGCCAGAAACATGCCCGTACCCTTTGCGATGCGCCCGGTTCCAAAACGATTGTTCATGCTCACCGCGCACACCACCGCATTGCCCAACAGGTCAACGGCAATAAAGCCGGTCGCCGATGGCGTTTCGGGGCGGGCTTGAGGTGCCGGGTTAAAAGCCCGCGCAGGGGTGTGGCGGCTGGGTGAGTACGATTTCATCAATGCATCAATGCGCGCCTCTGATACCAGCGATGTCCCCGCGACCCGGCTGTGGCCACCCGATCCCAACCAAACTGCACGATCGGCAAAGGTGCGAAGACCCGTTTCGGCCAACAGGTGGGCGCGCTCAAGTGTGTTGGCACTATCAAAATCGCCATCGTCTTCAAGCATCGCAATCATCTGCGCTGCCGACAACGAGGCTGCGGCCGGGGGCGGTGCAAAGTGCGCAACGTTGTTGCCCAGTTTAACTTTTACCGGCTCAACCCAGCGGGGTTTGAAGTTGCGCATGGCTTCGATGTTGATGTTCGCGCCCGCCTCACCTGCCGCTTCTACAAAGCGCCGCGCGAAAGGCCCGACATAAAATTCACCAACACCACGCCCACGGATCATGCCCAACACGGCGGAAAGGTCGATCTGTTCCACCACGTCGCCTTCACCGGGAATGCTGCCATCGGTATGGGCAAAGATGCGACGAAATTCATGATCGCCCATCAGCGCGCTTTCAAACCCAACAAAATCGTTCACCAGCGAACGCGAAAGCGGATAGCCGAACCGGGCCAGCGTTTCAGCGTTGCTCACCACCTGTTCCCAACGCAACAGGCCATAACGCGCATGCAGCGTTGCAAATCCGCGCGGGCTTGCCGGAATGGCCGCCGGGCGCGAACCGGCTTGGGCAACACCTTGCGCATTTGCAGTGGCGTTTAAGGGCGCCTGGGCGGTGAAATCCAGCGCGCGAACCTCGCCGGTTTCACTTTCGTGAACCAGGCAAACCCCGCCGCCGCCAAGGCCCGCTGCCTGGGGCATGGTTACGGCAAGGGTGAAATACATGGCAGTCGCCGCATCCGCGGCTGAACCGCCTGCGGAAAGCACTTCACGACCGGCCAAGGCAGCGCGTGGCTCATCGGCCACCGCAGCGCCCAAAAACCCGGAAACATAACCGATAGCGCCCGGCGTGGTCGTTTCCCCGCCAAAAAGATCACCACTAAATAAGTCACCGCCAAACGTGCTGCTATCGACTGCGCCACACCCAGCCAAAGCCAATGCGGCAGATACCAATCCACCATAGGCGCCGCGGCGAAGTCCCAGGCGCGGGCTCTGGCAGGCGGGCTTCTTAATGCGATACTTCTGAGAGGTTTTCGATATGATGAGATGCATGTTTGCTGTACTTACCTTTTTTGACAAATGCGGATTTCGCCGGGCCCTGAAAGTAGCCGGGATGGCCGCCCTGATCCTAATCGCTAGCGGCCCATTCGGCCAGATTGGAAATTCCGGGCTCTTTTCCGGTTCTGCGTTCGCCCAGATGCGCGCACCGCTACGGTTCATTCGCGACGCCGAAACTGAAAGTATCATTCGTTCGCTGGCGAAGCCACTGTTTGCGGCTGCCGGGCTGGACCCGTCATCGGTGCGCATCTTGCTGGTCGACGATGAAAAACTCAATGCCTTCGTCGCCGGCGGGCAGAACATTTTTCTTCACACCGGCCTGATCATTGAGAGTAATTCACCCGAGGCCCTGCTGGGCGTCATCGCCCATGAAACCGGCCATATTCAAGGCGGCCATCTGGTGCGCTCGCGCGATGCCATTGACCAGGCAAAAACCATTAGCACCATTTCCGCCATATTAGGGGCAGCCGCCGCCATTGGCACCCGGCGTACCGATGTCGGCAGCGCAATCATCCTGGGCGGGCAAAGTGCCAGCGCCCGGAGTTTCTTGATGTTTTCGCGCACACAGGAATCGGCCGCCGATCAAGCGGCGCTGCGCCTGATGTCGTCGGTCAACCTTTCAGCCGAAGGGCTGGCTGACTTTCTCGGTAAACTGGAAGACCAGGAATTGGTATCGCCGCGCTTTCAGGACCCATACCTCAGAACCCACCCTTTAAGCCGTGAGCGCATCGAAACCATTCGCAATCACGTCGCCACATCCCCGCACACCGGGAAAATGCTTGGCGATACGGTCCAGCGTGATTTTCAGCGCATCGTTGGAAAACTTTACGGCTATATCAAGCCTTTCAAACAAGTCATGCGCCAATACCCTGAATCTGACACCACCATCGCCGCCAGATATGCCCGCACGATTGCGTACTATCGCAAATCTGACCTCAAACCAGCCCTTGAGGCCATCAATGCGCTGATCCACGACAGCCCCCGCAATGCGTACTTTTACGAGATGAAGGGCCAGATGCTGTTTGAATTTTCCCGCGCCCGTGAAGCCCTGCCGGCTTATGCGCGCGCGTTCGAGCTGGCCCCCGATCAGGCGTTACTGGCGCTGGAACTGGCCCGCGTTGAACTGGAACTCGATGACCCGGCGTTGTTGGAAAGTTCCATTGAGCACTTTCGCGCATCGTTGGCGCTGGAACCGGAATCTGCTTTTGCATGGCGACAGCTTGGCATCGCGTACGGGCGAAACGGCCAGATGGCCATGAGCGCACTGGCGTTAAGCGAGGAAGCTTTGCGACAGGGTCGCTACCCCGATGCCCAACGCCTGGCCAAGCGCGCGCAGAAAAAATTTAAACGCGGTTCGCGTGAATACATTCGTGCAGACGACGTGATCGCCATCGCCAAAATCAAAACCGAAAGCAAAACCGGAGCCAACAAATGAAGGCCGGTTCACTGACGCGAACAGTGATGGCGTCTGTGTTGCTCGCCACGTTGGGCGGATGCGCGCAAGGCCCACGACAAGGCGAACCCATTACCCCCGAAGGTTCGCTTCAGGTCATGGGGCCCGACCTTACCTTTGATCTGGGTGCCATGGATCAAGACTGGACCATTGTCGGCGATAGTGACCCCGAACGCATAGGCATCACCGAACGCCGCGGGGTTCCGGCACTGGGGATGACCAGTGGCGATGAAAGTATGCTGCTGGTGCGCCACATCAACGCCATGGCCCTTGCAACACCTTATTTAAGCTGGGCGTGGAACATGTCTGATCATGGCGTCGGCGTGCATCCGGTACGCCTGATCGTCGGCTTTCACGGTGGGCGCGCGCCTGAGCCGGACAAAATGCTGGAACTGAAGATCATCGAAGGCGAATTACCTACCCATGACCGGGCGCTGGCGCTGGTGTGGGGCAGCTCGGCGCTCAATCGCGGCACCTATCGCCTGTCCTCTGATCCCGACCTGGCCAAAGCCCCCCTGTACACGGTGCGCGGCGGGCGCGAAATGGCCGGTCAATGGTGGCTTGAAACGGTGGATCTGGCGGATCTGTATGCCAAAGCGTGGCCCACCGACACCATGCAAGACACCCAGATTGTCTTTATCGGCGTTGGCGCAGCGCCCGGAAGCCCCGGCCACCGGGGGCGAATTTCAGGCATCATGCTTTCTAAATAAGCCTTATTTGCGGCCCAATTCAGCCCTATAACCTGTCGTGTAACCTGTCGTGGCGGTACAGGGATTTCCCGAACTTGTAAGATGCTGCCAAGTTGCGCAATATGCCGGGCAAAATTTAACTTTTGGAAAAACTTCATGTCTTTAAAATTACCTACGTTGTTTGTTGTCGCTGCCGGTTTTCTGTTTAGCCCCTTCACGCTCAGCGCCGAGGAAGCATTTAGCGCCGAACAGAAAAAAGCTATCGAAGCGATCGTTAGTGAATACCTGATAAAAAATCCCGAAGTGGTGGTCGATTCCATTCGCGAATTGCGCCGCCGCGACGAGATGGAACAGGCCAGCCGCAAACAGACCATCTTGCACACCATGCGCCCGGCACTGGAACGCAACCCCAACGACCCGGTGATCGGCAACCCCGACGGGGACGTGACGGTGGTAGAATTTTTCGATTACCGCTGCGGTTTTTGCAAACGTGTCTTCCCCGATATTCAGGCCTTACTCAAAGATGACGGCAACATCCGTTATGTTTTGAAAGAATGGCCGATTTTAGGTGATGCATCGGTTTTTGCCAGCCGCGCGGCTCTTGCGGTGTGGCTCGAACAGACCGATCGCTATAACGATTTTCACGTTGCCATGATGAAGTCCAAAGGCAGCCTTACTGAAGCACGGGTAGTAAGCCTGGCAGGTGATGTCGGCATTGATACAGCGAAGATGGCAGTTGATATGAAAAGCTCCAGGATCGATGAAATCCTCGCGCTCAATAACCAGCTGGCCAGCGGTTTGGGAATTACCGGAACGCCCGGATTTATTTTTGGCGATACCGTCATGCCCGGCGCGATAGCCAAGAAAGAGATGGTCGAACAGGTCGCCGCCATGCGCGCCAAGGCAAACGGCGGCTGAGGTTATCGCTGTTGATCAACAGGCACTGGGGCGAAGGGCTTCGATCTTCACCAAATTCATCTCGGCGCTGTAATCGCCAAAATCCAGCAGCCAGCGCGTCGCGATGCCGTTGCTCAACAAATCTGCTTCAACTTCGTACATCGGCTCAGGGCTTGGATTTGCAAGATCAAAATAAGCCAGACGGAAGGTCCAGCCCGGGCCTTCAACCAACGCGCCCAGTTTTTTGCGGTGTTTTGCTTTCAGCGGACTGATAAACGCGACAATGCGCTTGGCGCCTTCCAGTTCGGCGCCTTCGAACGTGGTTGCATTGTGCTGAATGTTTCCGGCCAGGGCGTGTTCCAGCAGCTGGCGGGTGTGGGCCGTGGGAAACAACGTTCCTTTTGGCAGATCAAAGACCGTTTCTTCGGGTCTTTTGAAAATGGCCTCGCCGCTGGCGTCGCCCATAATCGCATCGCCCAGAATATTGCCTTCAGAATTATCGCTGCTGTTGGATGAGAAACGAAAGCGGGTTCCGTCTTCAGACTCCCACGATGAATAACTAATATATTCCGGCACCACATTGCCGTTTTCCAGCTCGAACGCCATGGCGTGTTCTTGTTGCAATATCCAGCCGCCGCAAACTTTTTCAAGCGCATACAGAACCCGACCCCAAATGCCATCCACCGTTGTGGCGCCACTCTGACCGGCCACGCGGATGTCGTAAGCCGCACGAGGTGCCTGCAGCTCGACGTCGCCGGAGCTGGCGGGTAGCACC